>CADBTX010000025.1 GCA_902797705.1 uncultured Lachnospiraceae bacterium
TCTGCTTCCCACCCGGCTGATGGGGACCGCTTTGATCGTCCGCTTCAGGGAAGGGCAGTTCAGCGATGTATGGTACCGGGTCCCGTCATCCGTCAGATACACCGCTCCCGAGGTGATCCCCCTTGCACAATGCTCGCAGGCATAATATTTTGCCCCGTTATTGGCTCTCTCCCTGTCCAGCTGTGCGATGCTGCTGACCCGGATATTGAAATTCAGATGCCTGCAGGTCTTGGAACGGTGATACACGCTCCCGTTCTCCGTGATAAACACGATCTCCTCCGCATTCTCATCCCGGGATCCCGCCCGGGCATTATCATATCCCGTAAATGCCCTTACCCTTGCTCTGTCCGTTATGTTCGTCCTCGCCGCTCCCAGAAGGTCAAAGGGGGGATGTACCTGATAGGATGCGACCAGATCGATCATATCGTCGCTTCCCAGCACAGTGGACCTCAGAAACGAGATCCCCGCTTCTCCGCCTTCGATGGGAGCGCGCTCCACATATTCCTTTCCGAGCCAGCTGATCACCTGCGCCTTCGCGGCTGTTACCCCCAGAGCCTTCCCGCCAAGGAGCTGAAGCAGCCCGGCTCCGGAGTTATCATCCGCCCGCGTCAGGCTCTCACAGACATAAGCGTACTTTGCGTATTCCGTAGAGGTTTCCGCCAATGCCGCAGACATTTCCGACGAAAAGCGCACAGCCTCGATCAGATACATGACCGAAAGCATTGCAAAAAGGAAGATCGGCAGCACCAGAGCCGCTTCAACCGTAAGACTTCCGGGGGAAGATGCTTCTTTCAGTTGTTTTTTAAGGAGATATTTCTTTGCCATATCCGTATATCAGCCTATCGTGTTTCATATTGCATCAGTGTTTTTCGGGGATCATAAAGATTCTGAAAGAAGCACCTTCCCCCGGCTGTCTTACTCTAATCCGACTCCAGATAGCTCTGCCCCCTCATGATGCTGAATTCATGCTTCCTCCGGGACTTAAATACCGCTGCCGCGTTCAGATATTCAATGCAGCCGTCCATCCGGAATCTCTGATTTCCCTCCGTCCGCCTTATGTTTGCTTCGATCACATCCATGGCCCGCATCACCTTCTTCGACTTATCCATCGCAAGCAGAAATACCCGGACATAATCGTTATAGCTGAAGCCGCTTCCTTCTTCTCCTGTAGGCTTTGCCGTACTTTTCAGGGAAAACAGCCCCCAGATCGGCATTTTCCAGTCTTCGTCCGTCTTCTGCAGCGGGACCCTTTCTCCCGCCATAAGGCGTTTTACATCTGATACGCTCTCCCCGTAGGCCCAGGCAAGCAGGATCAGATAGGCCACCGCATCTCCCGCCTCCGCGGGAAGGGTAAGCAGGGCGGCTATGGCTTCCGCTATGACCTTTACGGTCTCCTTCCTGTCGCTGTCCGAAAGGATATAAACCGCATCCGCGGCATATCTTACGCCGAGGAGCTTTGCCACAACCTTGCGGAGATTGGCAATATCCGTGTTTTCACCCTGCAGGATATACTCAATCTCATAGGCTATGGCCTCGTGGCCTTCATGGGAGATATAGTCAGAGCATTTCTCCATCAGGTATTCATCGAACATCAGCTCATTGATGAAGGAATCCGGATCTTTCTCCGGCTTTCTTACTCCGGAGCCGGACTGCAGGGACCTGTGAGATGCCAGAGACGCCACATCGATCCTCCTTCGGGAAACGGAAGCCGTATCCGTCAGGTAGTTCAGCATACCCGGCTTCTCATCAAACACATCCGCCGCCGGATTTTCGGGGATCTTATAGTCTATCCCGTCCAGCTTCTCCTTCAGCTCTTCTTCCAGCTCTTCCACATCCTCTTCCTCATACCCGCTTGCCTGATAAGCCGAATAATCCGCCGAGGCCTTCGAGACGAGGGTCTGCAGTGCCGATATTCCCCTTATATCCTTGATAGCCATGATGGCCTGCCGTTTGAATACCCTTTCCACCTGGTCCGTGGCATAGGAAACGTCCGTGATCGAAAGACTGTCCAGCTTCATCCCTGCAAAATCCGCTGCTCCAAACAGCCACCCCTTTCCCGGGGAGCAGTTGTAATCGATGTAGGAGCGCAGATGCTCTTCGGTATTGATCAGGGATGGCGCGGAGGCGCCATAGGAGCTGTCGATAAAGTACAGATCATATTTTTTCAGCAGCTCCCTGTTGTATTCGGCGAATACGGAATCCAGACCCATATCCATGATCAGCTCGGTCTTCATCCCTGCTGCCGAATGAATAGCGCCCTCCACTACCGCGAAGATCAGAGACAGGATCAGCACCAGGATCAGGCTTAGGAACACTGTGATCACGCCTCTTCCTGCCTCTGTTTTTTCCGTTCCCCTAATTGATACCATTCTGGAGAGCATCACTCTTCTGCGAGATCGTTTCAAACGCATTGGTCACGATGGTTGTGATCTGGTTCTTAAAAATGAAGACCAGCCCCACCAGGACAACGAACATTTGTGGTAGGGTCAAGAAAAGTAAGTTAAATCAATACTTTCAACAGTATCCACATTGTATTTACAGTCTCCAAAATAGGGGCTCTGCGTCATTTTGACGTCAACTTCACAGGTAATGCGACGTCGTATTGGCGTCAAAAAAGCCCCGACCTTTTAAGTCGAGGCTCCCTTGTATTACATATTGATTAAGTGATTTAGAATCGCCAGCATATCAGTCTCTTCGAGATCTTTCCTTATAAAGGCACTTCTTACATTTCTGTCGATTTTTCTGTAAGTTGTTTCTATATAAGTAGTAGATACGTATTCATCAAACGCTGAATTAGGAGCAATGCCGCTCTTAGGTCTTTCGATGACGATTCTTTCGTAGATTACTTTATCTCTCGCATCAGGTGATGCCTTGCAAAGATCAATCAATCTCTTGTCACAGGCTATCTCCTTATTTGTTGTTTCATCCAGTCTAAGACGGAGCGACTGCAAGTAAATGTACATCTCATACTCGGGGAAGATAGCCAGATCTTTCATAAAATCTTCTATTACTCCCTGCTGATCTACAGATGAAAACTTTGACTCCTTGTAGTCAGCTTCATAATCTGTTAAGTCTTCAAGATAAGACGCATCTTCCATAGCTGCCATAACGTCCCAGATCTGATCTCTTGTAAGTGTCATGGAGTCATTAGCCAGGTCCTGATTATTCAGAATCTCGTCCACCGTTATCGTCGATGTACCTTTTATGGCAATAAGAGCTACCATGATCTTTTTTACATGACTCTCACGTTTCATTTCATATTCCTTACGACCACGTTTCATACCGATGACCTTTTTTGTAACGCCAGGTACACGCGCCCTGACAAACGCATCAATCGAGAAAGTCTGGGCTCCCTGTAAGTAAGCAAAGTTATTGAACTTATGAATATCTTTAAGGATTGCTATTCTAAGCTCATTCTTGTAATCGTCCTCATAATCATCCAGCTTACCCGGCGTCATCTTGATAACACGCCTTGTCTCTGTGCATATGGTCTTTTCAAAAGCCTTACACACTTCATTTTCAATTTCACCTTGTTCCTCTGGACTAATGGATAACAATAGCTGCGGATTTGCAGCAGAAGCGCCATCATTTCTTAAAGCGCCTAAGATTGGAGACATCCTTGTAAGGTATGCTGTGGCAGTCTCCTTCTGTGGATTAAAAACAAACTGGTTTCTCATATTTTTTACCTCCTACTGGGTTGTGGGGCACGATTTGCCCTAATCCGGAACTCCGGAAAAACTTTTCCGAGGTAAATATGGAAGAATCAGTTGATAATAAAATTTTCTGTACAACGCCTCTTCCAATCTCCTCGGAAGAGCCGCAAAACGGAGGAACAAAAAAAGAGCCTGCAAAACAGATCACCCAATATGGGTGTTCACTCCGTTTTGCAGGCTCTGTGCTATCCTTAACAGTCGGATGCCTCCTTATGAAGGTCATCCTCTATGACTGATTAAGTGCTTCTCGCTCTTAACAAACTCTTGGATATATCGCCGTCCTTATGGATCTGTCGCGATAGTCCTCATTTCCGTATTCAATTATTTCAGTGCATTAAGCATCTGTAACTTGTCTTTACATTTCTCAAATCTGCTGAGATAGTCTTCGTCTTCTGTATTGTTTTCTTCAAATGTTACGACGAATCCATTGACTACCCAGCCTCCAAATCTTGTATTACAA
>CADBTX010000026.1 GCA_902797705.1 uncultured Lachnospiraceae bacterium
AGAGGGAAAAGAAAGAACTACAGGAAAAGATCAAAAAACTGGAAAATGTGAGTTAAGGTTAAGTGGAATAGCAAATGGTTTAGATGGTTATTTTGAACAGTGATCATAGTAAACGAAATTTTACATTTCGTTTACTATAAAGGCTCAATCCCCATAGTTGCAGGGATCGAGCCTTTTTTGATCTCAAATCTATTTAGTAATATTCCGGATCAGAACCACCTGATGTCTGCTTCGGTGGTGTTCTCATCAATGATGATGAGCTCTGTGTCCGTAAGATGAGCGAATAACTCGATATCCTCCTTGGTGAGGGCCGTGGAGACCACAGAGTGGTGGGCACCGCCCGCCTGGCACCAGCCTGCTGTACCGATCTTAAAGTTGGGCTTATGACGGTACATGATCTGGGCTACAGGAAGCTTCGGCATGGGTTCGGGAACCTTAACAAGCTCGATATCACCGCAGATTATCCTGAAATGATCACCGAGATCGATGATGGTAACCTGTATTCCGTCTCCGGTAACACTGTCAAATACCAGTCTGGCAGGATCTGCCTTTCCGCCGATGCCAAGAGGATGAACCTGGATCTTCGGCTTTGTCATGGCAAAGGATGCCGGAACCTCAAGCATGTGTGAAGCAAGCTCCAGTTCCTGTCCCTCCGTAAGATCATAGGTGTAGTCCTCGATAAATCCGGTCGCACCTTTACGTCCCTCTGCCATCTTCATAAGTGTAGCGGAAAAAGCGGAGATCTTGTAATCGCCCTCGGGTCCGAAGCCAACGCCCTTAGCCATGAGATTCTGTATGGCGATACCGGGAAGCTGCTTCATATTGTGAAGATCCTGGAAGGTATCTGTGAACGCCTGACATTTATTCTTCTCCATGAAACGCTCAAAAGCGATCTCGTACTTGGCCTGCTCGCGAACAGCGTCAACATTGTCGGTATCCATGTCATACTTCGAGAGATACTCATCCATCTTCTTGTCGGTATCGGCATCACTTACCTCATTAACAAGGTCAACGATGTCTCCGATCCCCCAGTACTTGATCTCCCATCCGTACTTGATCTCTGCTTCCAGGCGGTTTCCGTCCGTAACCGCTACGTCACGCATGTTGTTGCCGAAAGTCGCAACCCTGAGACTGTGAGCATAAGCTATAGCCTTTGCCACCTCTGCGAAGCGCTTAACGCCTGCAAGAAAATCAGCATTCTCATAATAGCCTGCCACAACCTCGTGAGGGATACCCAGTTTCTTTACGATAAAGCCGTATTCCCTGTCACCGTGAGCCGCCTGATTCAGGTTCATGAAATCCATGTCGATCTCACTGTAGGGCAGCTTCTCATTTGCCTGTGTGTGAAGGTGCAGCAGGGGCTTACGGAGTATCTGCAGTCCCTTGATCCACATCTTTGCGGGAGAGAAGGTGTGCATCCATGTAACAACTCCCACACAGTCATCATCCATCATGACCTTCTTCATATCTTCAACGCAGACTTCCGAAGTCTCAACTGTGGGAAGGAGCACAAATTCCACCGTGTCCCCCAGCTTCTCGTTAAAGAAATCATTCATTTTTTGCAATCTGCAGCCACCTGCTTAAGGCACTCTTCTCCGTAGAGATCCTGACTGCCAGGGATAAAATAAAGTTTACTCATTTTTTTCCTCCTTGATGATTAAGATCGCCCGGACTCACATAGATAGCATGATCCGAATTTTCCCGGGCATTGTATTTAGGAAATATCGCGTACTGAATTTCCGCTGCTTATGGATACAGGGAATCTGTATGAATAGTTCTGATCCCTGTTCCCGCTCTCCATCATGCGGATAAGATTCCTGGCCGCCCTTTTCCCCAGTTCAAACTTCGGATGGATGGCGCTGGTGAATTTTAACTTCACATTTTCAGAGAGCCGGATATTATCAAAGGATACCAGAGAAAGATCCTCCGGGATCCTTATCCCCTTGTCATTTGCGAACTCCACAAACTTTTCCGCTATCTCATCGTTATACATGATGAGTGCGGTACACTCCCCCGTCTTTCTTAAAAAGCCGGAAAGGCTTTTCCTGGAAAACTGATAATCAAAGTCCTTTGTGGAATACCATTTTATGCAGTCGTCATCGATGTGAAGGCCCCTTTCCGACATACATTTCATAAAGCCCTTGTAGCGCTCGATCCCCTGCATGTCATCATACTTAAAGATGCCTCCGATCTTCTTATGACCGTTATCGATCAGGATACGGGTAAGTTCATAACTGCATTTCTCATCCGCCATCTCAACACTGCTGGATCTTAAGTTGCTGTAATGGTTGTGGATAAAGATAATGGGAATATTTCTTTTCTCCAGTTCGGAGTACAGCTTCTCATTCGGGTTTGGAAAGGAGGACCTGGTCCCTTCCACTATCAGTCCCGAAACATTGGAATTGAGGAACCGTTCCAGATACATGGTTTCGTCATTCAGCTTGTTCTTTGTGACGGCCACATCTATCACTATCCCTTTTTCCTTCATGACCGACTCTATTCCCTCGTAGATCTCGGGAAACATGTAATCGGCAAAATAACTCATTATGAGCCCGATATGCGGACTGTCCTTTTCGGCCCCTTCTTCCACATAGGATATAAAGGTGCCGCTGCCCCTGACCCTCTTTATCAGTTTTTCTTCTTCAAGTCTGTCAAGGGCATTACGCACAGTCTGTCTGGAAACCCCGAACTTTTTCTCAAGCATATGCTCCGAGAGCATTTTCTCACCGGTCTTTAAGACCCCGCTCAGGATAAGCGTCCTGGCCCAGTTATAAACTTTTACATATTTCAGGCTCTCGTTGAGAGAGTCATTCCCCTCTATCATCTCATTCCTTACTTGACTATCTGTACCGAATTCCGGTCACTGGTTATGGCAACAACAACCAGGAATACTATACCTTCGATGAGCTGCTGCATTGCGGGTGTAAGACCCAGAGTAACAAGTCCCGCATTGAGGATGATATAGAGAAGTGAACCTACGACCACGTTCTCGAACTTAACCTTGGCACCGCCGGATATGGGCATGCCTCCCAGAACCAGAGCGATCATGATCTGTGTCTCCAGCTGGTTTCCGGAGTTTGCCGTAACGGATCCGACCTTAACAACGTTGATAAAAGCGGCGAGTCCTGTAATGGCACCGGCCAGAACATACACCCAGAACTTCATCTTGTCGGTCTGGATACCGGAAAAAGCAGCAGCCTTTTCTCCCGCTCCTATAGCCTTCAGGTATTTTCCGAACTTGGTGAACCTGAAGAAGAAGAAAGCGATCACAAGAACGATAAGGGTAATGGTTATCTTCAGCGTGTCATTATTGAGGGCTACTGTCTTTACGATATCGCCCTGAACCGGAGCATTTGTGGTGGCGAATTCGATCACACCCCTGAAAAGGAACATGGTACAGATCGTAACCACGAAGCTCTTAACCTTACGCTTCACGTAGAAGAAACCGTTTATGGCACCTATGCAGGCACCTGCCAGCACTCCTCCCACGATGGCAAGGGGTATATTGTATTTCGAAAGAAAGCAGAACACGATGGAAGCTATTCCAAGGATGGAGCCCTGGGAAAAGTCCAGACCTCCCATGGTCATTATGAAGAAAACGCCTGTCGCTGCGATCATCGTCACATAGACCTGAGACATGAGGAGCTTGATGTTCATCGGTGCCAGAAGCTTTCCGTTCGATAATATGTTGAATACTAGAGAGACCGTCACAAGTCCGAGTATCGGGAGAACGGCTCTTATCCTGGAAGCCATCACTGCTCTTTTCAGAGCTTTTTCCTCGGCCACAAGGACTTCATCATTTTTTATTGCATCTACGTTAGCCATTTCGTCCTCCTTAAACCATCTTTGCTATGAGATCATTCTCGGTAAGTCCCGGATCACGGAGAAGCTCTTCGCCGCTGTTGCGCCCGTCCTTCATGATTATGATGCGGTCGCACATTCCGATTAGTTCCATGATCTCTTCCGAGATCATTATTATGGATTTGCCGTTCTTTCTCATTTCATCCATCAGGGCATAGATATCGGCCTTAACCTTTACGTCTATACCACGGGTGGGGCTGTCAAGGACAAGGATATCGGAATCCTTTCCTACCCAGCGGGCAAGGACTACTTTCTGCTTGTTACCTCCGGAAAGCTCGGAAACAAACTGGTCTGTATCCACCATCTTTACAGTCATTTCCTTCGCATGCTTTTCAGCGAACTCCTTGAGCTTTTTATCATTAAGGAGATGTGTTTTCCCTCCCAGCTCATCAAGGGAAGGAAGACAGATATTGTCACCTATGCTCTGGTTGATGACTATGGACTCATTGTCCCTGTCCTTTGAAGCATAGGCTATGCTGTGCTTTATAGCCTTCACTATGGAATCGATCTCTGTACCGTCCGCGAGCTTTACCGAGCCCTCTCTGTCAAAGGAAGCGCCGAACACCGCCTTTCCGACTTCATGCATTCCGCATTCCGAAAGTCCTCCGAAACCCAGGATCTCACCCTTATGAAGATCGAAGCTCACATCATATATCACTCCGGGCACGGTCACGTTCTTCACCGAAAGAACCACTTCATCACTGATCTTCTCGCCGTAGTCTTCCCTGTAATAGTGCTCTCCCAGCTCACGGCCTACCATGAGCTTCTTCAGATCGTCCTCAGTCACATCCTTCGAATTAACGGTATCAATGTAGACACCGTCGCGGAGTACCGATACCCTGTCGCACTTGTCCAGCACCTCCGGAAGGTCGTGGGAAATAAATATGACCGTATTCCCCTCTTCCCTGATGCGGTTCATGTGCTTATAGAGTTCTTCTCTTCCCTCCTGTGAAAGAGCAGTGGTAGTCTCGTCGATGACCACTACCTTGGGCGAAAAATATGTGGACTTAACGATCTCTATAAGCTTCCTGTCCTCAAAATTGTATCTGTCTATCATGTCAGCGGCATTGATCCGCTCAAATCCGTACTTCTTAAGAAGCTCATTTGCTTCCTTTATCATTGCATTGGTATTCTTGATACCGAAGCGAACGAACCTGTCTTCGTGACCGAGGAATATGTTCTCGGCGACCGTGAGTCCCGACAGCGTTCCAAGTTCCTGAACTATGATGGAAATACCTTCATTATTGGCTTCCACCTGGTTCTTTACATGGATCTCTTTTCCGTCAAGAATGAACTTTCCGCTTCCTATGGTGTAGATACCCGTAAGCATCTGCATCAGGGTTGACTTTCCGGATCCGTTTTCTCCAATAAGGCCGTGTACCTCTCCCTTAAAGAAATCTATGGATACATTCTGTACCGCCTTAACGATACCGAAGGTTTTACATACATCAACGGCCTGTAATCTTATTTCTGACACAGCAAAACCTCCTTACTTGACTATCTCGCCCTTAACAGGCTTCATTGTAAGAGCAACAACGAGTAACAGTGCAACTCCGGTAACCACGTTCTGTATGGCTGTAGGAGCTCCCAGTGTAACGAATCCGTTATAGATGATCTGTATAAGGAATTCGCCCACGATGATGGCAGGTATGGGAAGTCCGAACTGACGGAAAGCAAGACCGAAGAAGCAGCCCATGGTGGGAGCGAAGTTCCGGCTCATGGAAGCCATGCCCGTTACGGAAACCATTGAAGAACCATAGGATATTGCAAGTATTCCCATGAGTCCGTCAAAGAAACCTGTTATCACAAAGGTCAGAACCTTGTATTTATTCACGTTGATACCCATGTTCTTTGCAACGGCTTCGTTGGAGCCGATGGCGTAGGCATAGGTTCCCACCTTGGTATAAACCAGCAGGGTATATGATAAAAGGAAAGCGAATACAGCTATGATGAGATTCCCGGGTGCGTGCCCGAAGAAAGTCTGATCCTTTGTAAGGAAAGCCTGTACACCGCCGCTGACATAGTAGCCCACCGACTCATAGATAAGCGCAAGTCCCGTTGTAACTATCATCGACGGTATATGCAGCTTGATATATGCGATACCGTTTACGAGACCTACCAGCGCACCGCAGATAAGGGGTGCGATAAGAAAGCCGGCGTAGCCCATTCCCAGATTTTTCATGCATACGGTTCCCACAATGGCGCAGAGTATGCAGTTTGCGCCGATGGAGAAATCAAAGAGTCCCATTACGATAATGAAATAGAGACCAACGGCTCCAACCGAATCGATAAGACACTGCTGGAAGTATCCCAGCACCTGGTTCGGCTGCCCGAAGGTAGCGGGACGGAGGATCTTAAATATGATATACGAAAACAGAATAAGACCTACAAGGATCACGGCTCCTGTATAGCGGCCGAATATCCTGTTCAATCCACTCTTCGAATTAGAAGAATCCATAAGTTCTTTACTCCTTTTTCTGTGCTCCCTTTAGAAAAGCCGGTGCCGCCATAATCCGGCGACACCGGCCCAAATCACCTTTCTAAGACCTAAATAGATCAGCCGTGACGGCTCTGAACATCCTCAAGTGAAAGTGTTCCTGCCTTTGTCTCGAGATCAGGAAGTGAAAGCTCGGACATTTCCTTAAGCTCTTCATCTGTGTAGGGAAGCTCGTCTACGAAGTACTTAGCGTAGTTATCATAGTCTTCCTTGGAAGCTACATAGATGTAAGGGAACTTAACGTTTTCGAAGGAATCGGTTGCTACTGTGTAGTTGCCCTTTACTGCGTTGTAAACAAGCATGAATGCGAACAGAGGATCGCAATAGTGTCCGCCGGACTCACCAGCCATTGATCCGTTCTCAAGTCTCTCGCCAAGGTCAGGAAGGAAGTCGGTAGATACGATAGCGATCTGTCCGGTCTTGCCTGCGCCTTCAACTGCTGCGATGGCTCCCTGAAGAGGATCTCCGCCGCCGCCTGCAGGGATAAGAGCATCAATGTTAGGGTCTGCTGACATAAGAGCTTCTGCTGCCTGACGTCCGCCGTCTGAAGAAGTTCCTGCGTACTGGGGCTCTGAAAGAGTTGCCTGATCATCGGGATGAGCTGAGTTCCAAGCCTCAAGGCCCTTCTTATATCCTTCCCATCTTCCAAGGAATGTGGCATCGCCCTGCTCCCATCCGATAAGTCCGATATCTCTGCAGCCCTTCTCCTCGGTAAGGATTCTCATAAGTTCCTGTCCGTTAGCTACTTCGTCTTCGTGAACCGCACCGATGAAGTAAGGAGATTCCTGAGCCATCTTGTAGATCTCAGGGCTGTTCTCTTCGGAGATGATCCTGAAGAACTGTGCGAGATAAACCTTATTGTCATTACATGTCTGAATAGCTGAAGCCATTTCTGAATCTGCTGAGTTA
>CADBTX010000027.1 GCA_902797705.1 uncultured Lachnospiraceae bacterium
ACATCAGTGCGCAGGATGTGGCAGATCAGGTGTATCTGTCGCCGTTCTTTCTTCAGAGGGGATTCTCTTTGATGACCGGATACGGGATCGGGGAGTATATCAGAAATCGCAGGCTGTATCAGGCAGCATTGGATCTGAAGGATACGGATGATAAGGTGATCGACATTGCCTACGCTTATTGCTATGAGACGCCTGAGAGCTTCACAAAGGCATTCTCCCGTTTTCACGGTGCAACACCTTCACAGGTGCGAAGTGGTGCCCCGGTGAGGACGTTCCTTCCTCTGACGGTAAAGTTACAGGTTCAAGGAGGCGAACAAATGAATTGCAAAATTACAAAAATGTTCCAGTTTAAGGTTATCGGTTTTCAAAAAGAATTTGATACTGATACCGCTTATCAGAAAATCCCGAAGTTTTGGGACGAGATCTGCGAAAAGTATGCAGCAAATGTTTATGCCGGGAATGCTCCGGCGAATCCTTATGAGAAGGCTATCGTGGAGAACTGCATCGGAGAGTACGGTGTCTGCATCGACGATATCGGAAAGGGAAAGTTCCGTTATCTTGTGGCCGGCAAATATGCCGGAGGGGAAGTTCCTGATGGAATGGTAGTCTATGAGTTCCCGCAAGGTGACTGGGCAGTGTTTGACTGCATCGGCCCGATACCGGAGGCGCTGCAGAGCCTGAACACACGGATTTTCAATGAGTGGCTTCCGGGTAATCCGGATTACGAGCTTTGCGGGAATGCGTCGGCCGAGTGGTATGATTGTGTGAATGGTGAAAAAACGGATAAGGATTATCACAGCGCAATCTGGATCCCGGTGAAGAAGAAAGATTGAAACAACTGAGTGCAATATTTGGAAGAGAAGGATCGGGCGACCGGTTCTTCTTTCTTGCTTGACCGGGCTAATAGACGCTAGCTATAATCAAGCTGTTGCCTGTTTTCACTTAGAGGAAGACATGTCTACCACAGAGAATGACTTTAGAAAAAAACAAAAATAGTTCTTGACTCTCACACAGTGTCAGAGATTAAGGTAATAGTGAGCTCAGAAAAACATCCATGGAGGTAATAGAAGATGCTAAAAATAGGAGATTTTTCAAAACTATCCAGAGTAAGTATCAGGATGTTGCGCCACTATGATGATATCGGATTATTGAAGCCGGCGGAAATCGATACGTTTACCGGGTATCGTTATTATCGGGAGGAGCAGCTTTTTACCATCGGAAGGATCACGGCATTAAAAGATATGGGATTTTCTCTTACTGATATCATCCGGATCCTTGAAAACTATGATGATAAGGAGAAAATGGAGGCTTTTCTGCTGGAAAGACAGGCAGAGCTTAATAAGCTTTCCGAAGAGACGCAGTATAAACTGATGCTTCTGGAAACGGCCCGAAAGAGGCTGAGAAAGGAGCAAACTATGAGTTATGATGTAACAGTGAAAACTATACCTGAGAGATATGCAGCCACAGTACGAATGATCATTCCCCGTTATGAGGATGAACAAAGAGCATGGAGTGTGCTTCATTCGGAGTGTGGAGGAAAAGTGATACCGGCAGATCCTTGTCTTGCGGGAGCGGATTTTTTCGATGAGGAATATAAAGAAGAAAATGTAGATGTACGGATCTGGATGACAGTCAAGGGAACCTATGAGGATACAGAACATGTGGAGTTTCATACCCTTCCGGCGGTAAAAGTCGCAAGCTGCATTGTGAAAGGAAGCTACACACAGCTCACGGATGCAACGGCTACAGCAATGGCCTGGATGAGAGATAATGGGTACTCCATGAATGGCGCGATGTTCTGTATTTACCATGTGAGTCCGGCTCAGACTTCCAATCCGGATGAACTGGTGACAGAGATCTGTTTTCCGGTAGAGTGAAAATAAGTCATGGGGACGGTTCTCATTGACTTAATTTGTCTGAAAGAAGCCAACTAGAACCGTCCCTGTTGACTTGTCCCGATCTTCTCCTGAAAGCAGGGTGTTGGGATCAGGTCTGGCCGGAGGATTAAAGGGTTTTCCCTCGTCAATCGTACAGAATGCTGCCGTGGCGTTTTGTATATATTCCTTCCTATATGGTCTTCTGCCACACTTCGAAAAAAGCCGTGACAATATACTGATATCGCGTGTCTTGACATTCTGAAGTAATGCGGATATAGTTTAGCTAATGAACATTAGCAAAACGAAGCATGAAAGACTAGAAAAAGAGATCCTGTTCACGCGATCCACAGGAATGTGTTTTGGACTGATATATGGGGTGTTCATAGGCGTTGCTACGCATAACATCGGGCTTTGGCTGCCTTTTGGCTTATGCTTTGGGGTATGTATCGGAGCTGCAATGGAGAAGAGAAGTATGAAAAAACAGATAGAAATACGGAAAATTCTATCAGATGAAATACCGGTTGCGCTGGATCTTGCGTGGAGAGTGTTTTCGGAGTATGAGTCCCCTGATTATTCTGAAGAGGGGACGGAAGAATTCCGGAAGTGCCTGCATGACGAAGAGTATCTTGCCGGGATTGAATATTATGGTGCTTTTGATGCTGAAAAGCTTATAGGGATCATCGGGATCCGGCCTGACAGAAAGCACATATGCTTCTTCTTTGTAGACGGTAAATATCAGCGTCAGGGG
>CADBTX010000028.1 GCA_902797705.1 uncultured Lachnospiraceae bacterium
AAAGCAGAAAAATTAACGGCTCACGCCAATTCCATCGCAGTGAGATTTGATTAAAGGGAGGTATCATATGAGCAGGACAGGGGAGATAAAGAGAAAAACAAAAGAAACTGATATCACCTGTTCCCTGGAGCTTGACGGCAGCGGAAAGGCCGACATCGATACCGGAGTCGGCTTCTTTGACCATATGCTGGAGGGCTTCGCAAAGCACGGTTTATTTGATCTCAGCCTTAAATGCAAGGGGGATCTAAAGGTGGACTGCCATCACACCATAGAGGACTGCGGGATAGTCCTGGGGCAGGCCATAAAGGAAGCTCTCTCTGACAAGAGCGGCATAAAGAGATTCGGATACTTCATCCTTCCCATGGATGAGGCGCTGGTCCTTACTTCCATAGACCTTTCGGGAAGACCCTATCTCTCCTTTGATATGGATTTTAATACAGAGAGATGCGGGGAAATGGATACGGAGATGTGCCGTGAATTTTTCTACGCTGTGAGCTACAGCGGGGAAATGGCTCTCCATATCAGGAAGTTAAGCGGAATGAACGACCACCATATTATGGAGGCTGCGTTTAAATCCTTTGCAAAATCCCTTTGCGAAGCGGTTTCATTTGATGAGAGGATAAGCGGGGTGCTGTCCACAAAAGGAGTATTATGAGCGTTGATTATAAAAAGATAATCCCCAGCATGTTCATAAAGGAGGGGAGATCGGTAAAGTGGTTCGGCGGAAAGGCCACGGGGGAGGATCCCTTAAGCCTCGCCATGGATTATTCAAATCACGGGGCGGATTCCATCATAATCTTTGATCTTTCCGAAAATGATGACGAGCATGAACAGAATCTGGGCCTTATAAAGAACATCTGTGCCTCGATCGACATACCTGTCATCGGTGCAGGAAATGTAAAGCGGCTGGAGGATATAAAGAAGCTCCTCTATGCAGGCTGCCGGATGGCGGCTCTCAATTTCAAGAAGCCGGAAAATATCAGGCTTTCCGAGGAGGTCAGTACCCGTTTCGGGCGGGATCATATAGCGGCCTGTATCGATGATCCCTCCCAGCTTGAAAAGGGAAGGAATGAGATAAAGAATTACATCAACACACTTATACTTGTAAATGAGGACAATCTGGACGCCTCCGCGGACTGGGTGGACAGGGCCTGCAGCAATAACGCCAATCCCATATCCGTAGGCTTTGTACCCTTATTCCACAAGAAGTCCTTCCACGAGCTGGCGGCGGTTTTAAGGAACTATTCGGTACAGGGTGTGAGCGGAGGGGATATCAATGAAAACCCCGTAAACTTCATGGACTTTAAGAGGCAGTGCAAGGGTCTCGGAATTTCCGTAAATACCTTTGAGAGCAGCCTTACCTTTGATGATTTCAAGCTGAATTCCGATGGCATGGTGCCTGTGATCGTTCAGGATTATAAGACGGACGAGGTGCTGATGTTAGCGTATATGGACAGGGAGGCCTACGACAGGACCATTGAGACCGGTCTCATGCACTACCACTCCAGAAGCCGGAACGAGCTCTGGAAGAAGGGAGAGACCAGCGGACACTTCCAGTATGTAAAGAGCCTGATCGCTGACTGCGACAACGATACCATCCTGGCAAAGGTGCTTCAGATCGGGGCCGCCTGCCACACGGGGAAGCGCTCCTGCTTCTTTAACACCATGCTAAAGAAGGAGTATGACGACGCCAATCCCTTAAAGGCCTTTGAGAGGGAATACAATACCATTCTGGACAGGAAGGCTCACCCCAAGGAGGGATCCTATACAAATTATCTCTTTGACAAGGGCATAGACAAGATCCTTAAAAAGGTGGGAGAGGAATGTACGGAGATCATCATCGCCGCAAAGAATCCGAACCCCGAGGAGATAAAGTATGAGATGGCGGATTTCCTCTATCACGCCATGGTGCTCATGGTGGAAAAGGGCGTGACCTGGGATGAGATAACCAAGGAGATAAATTCGAGGTAAGGACGATAAAGAAAACAGCATTAAGCGAAGAGCTTTTACTTTCAATAGAAAAACCGGAACGCTATATCGGGAATGAGATAAATGCGGTATTTAAGGACAGGGATCAGGTGGACATCCGTTTTGCCATCTGCTTTCCCGATGTCTATGAGATAGGCATGAGTCATCTCGGCATACAGATCCTCTATGACATGTTTAATAAGAGAGAGGATATATGGTGCGAGAGAGTCTATTCTCCCTGGGTGGATCTGGATAAGGAAATGCGGGATAAGCATATCCCGCTTTTTGCGTTGGAATCACAGGATAATATAAAGGACTTTGATTTTCTGGGGATCACCCTGCAGTATGAGATGTGCTACACCAATATACTGCAGATACTGGATCTCTCCATGATACCCCTTCTTTCAAAGGACAGGGGAGAAAAAGACCCCATAGTCATCGGAGGCGGGCCCTGCACCTATAATCCGGAGCCCATAGCTGACTTTTTCGACATGTTCTATATAGGAGAAGGGGAAGAGAGCTATGACGCCCTTTTTGACCTCTATAAGGAATGTAAGAGGGAGGGGAGGAGCAGGAAGGAATTCCTTATAAAAGCCTCCGGGATAAAGGGTATCTATGTTCCGTCACTCTATGAAACGGAGTATGAAGAGGACGGCACGCTGAAGCGTTTTTATCCGGTGGTTCCCGGTGTCCCGGAAAAGATAGTAAAGAATATAGTTACGGATATGGATGATGTGGTTTATCCCGATAAACCCCTTGTTCCTTTTATTCAGGTGACCCAGGACAGGGCGGTCCTGGAGGTCATGAGAGGCTGTATAAGGGGATGCCGCTTCTGTCAGGCAGGGCAGATCTACAGGCCTGTACGGGAACGAAGCCTGGAATTCCTTAAGAAAAAGGCGGAGGCCATCCTTTCCTCCACGGGACAGGACGAGATCACCCTCAGCTCCTTAAGTACCTCGGACTTCAGCGCCCTTAAGGAACTGGTGGATTTCCTCATAGAGGATTACAGGGACAGATATGTGAACATCTCCCTTCCAAGCCTTCGTATAGATGCTTTTTCTCTGGATATAATGAGCCGGGTGCAGGATGTAAAGAAGTCAAGTCTGACCTTCGCTGCGGAGGCCGGTTCCCAGAGAATGAGAAACGTGATAAATAAAGGCATTACGGAGGAGGACATAATGCGGGGCTCCGCCGAAGCCTTTAAGGGCGGCTGGAATAAGGTAAAGCTCTACTTTATGCTGGGTCTTCCCTTTGAAACGGACAGCGACGTTCTGGAGATCGCCCACCTTTCCGACAGGGTGGCCATGAATTACTTTGATACGATCCCAAAGGAAGAGAGAAAGGGAGTAAGAGTCATGGTGAATTCCTCTGCCTCCTTCTTTATCCCGAAGCCCTTTACGCCCTTCCAGTGGGCAAAGATGGACAGCGCCGAAGAATTTCTAAGGAAGGCTAAGCTTCTTAAGGAAGAATTCAAGAATGAACTGAACCATAAGTCCTTAAGGTTCCAGTATCATGAGCATGAGATCTCGGAACTGGAGGGAGTGCTGGCAAGAGGCGACAGGAGGCTCTGCGCAGTTATACTGGAAGCCTACAGAAGGGGCGCGATCTACGACAGCTGGTCGGAGATCTTTGTGCGCAGCCGCTGGGATGAAGCCTTCAGCGCCTGCAATATAGACAGGACCTTTTATACGGAACGGGAGAGGGATGTAAGGGAGATACTTCCCTGGGACTTTATCGATACCGGTGTTTCAAAGGACTTCCTGATAAAGGAGTGGGAGAAGGCAAGGGAAGGCATAGTGACTCCAAACTGCAGGGATAAGTGTTCCGGATGCGGAGCTGCAGGATTCGGGACCGGGGTATGCATGAGAAATGGCTGAGAACAGGATCGCGATCTTTAAATACTGCGGGGCACTGATGAGCGCAGGAATGGAGGACGGAAAGGTCCGGGATCTTTTATCCCGACCTTTACGGGAAAAGGAAGAACTGGAACCCGGGGATATCGTAAAGGGAAAGGTTGAGACGGTTCAGCCCAATCTTAACGCTGCCTTTCTCATTTTGACTGACGGGGTCAGAGGCTTTATGGAGCTGTCCGGCAGAATATCAAAGCCGAAGCCCGGAGATGAGATCATAGTCCAGGTGGTAAAGGAAGCCTTCGGGGAAAAGGAGATGGTGGTGACTCCCTATTATTCCGTGGCCGGGAAATACCTTGCCCTGACCCATGGGAGAACCGGGGTGGGAGTCAGCAGGAAGATAGGGGATGAGAGAAAGGCTGAGCTTAAAAAGCTTGTAAATAAAAGGATCTCAACATTTAAAGATATAGGGGCCGTTATCCGCACCAAAGGGGAAAAGGCAGGGGATAACGAGATAGAAGAGGAATTTGACAGCCTGATCCAAAAAGTAATGGACATAAGAAAAAGGGCGGAGCATTCCGTCCCCTTTATCAGGCTTTACACAGCTCCTTCTCCGGAGTACGTGTTTTTAAGGGATCAAAGGGATGAAGTCAGTGACATCGTGACGGATGATCCTGAGATCTACAGCTCTCTAAAGGAGGAACTTAAGGGAGAGGAAGAGTTAAGGCCCCTTCTCAGGCTTTATAATGACGAATACCCCCTTGTCAAGCTCCTTCGCATTGAGAGCGCCGTTGATGAAGCACTTAAAAGGCAGGTATATCTTAAGAGCGGAGGCAATATCGTTATAGAGCAGACAGAAGCCTGTCATGTGATCGATGTGAATTCCGGAAAAAACGTGAAGAAGATCTCCAAGGAAAAGCTTGCGCTTGAAACCAATCTGGAGGCCGTAAGAGAGGCCTTGAGGCAGGTGAGGATAAGGAACTTAAGCGGCATGATATTGATCGACCTTATCAATATGAGCGGTATGGACTATATAAACCGGGTCATAGAGGAAATAAGGAACGAGCTGAAAAAGGACAGGTTAAAGGCGGAATTCATTGACATCACGGGACTTGGCATAGCCGAGATCACAAGGGAGAAGGAAAGGTTGACCTTAAGGGAGGTAATAAATGGTTGATTATACAGAGGGCAGCGGAAAGCAGTATCATACTTCGGTTTCGCCGGAGGACATAGGGAAATACATAATCCTTCCCGGGGATCCGGGGAGGGTGGAAAAGATCGCATCATACTTTGAGGATTCCCGTTTTGTGGCTTCAAACAGGGAATACACCACATATACGGGAAGGATCAACAATGTAAAGGTGAGCGCAGTGTCAACCGGTATAGGGGGACCCAGCGCCGCCATTGCCTTAGAGGAACTGGTGAAATGCGGAGCCCATACCTTTATAAGGATAGGTACCTGCGGAGGGATGCAGGACAATGTTATGGGAGGCGATGTGATAATAGCCAGCGGTGCCGTAAGGATGGAGGGCACAAGCCGGGAATACGCTCCCATAGAGTATCCGGCGGTGGCGGACTATGAGGTGGTGCAGGCTCTGGGAGAAAAGGCATCGGAGATGAAATTATCGTGGCATGTGGGTGTGGTGCAGTCCAAGGATTCCTTCTTCGGACAGCATGAGCCGGATATAATGCCTGTATCCTATGAGTTAAAGGATAAGTGGGAGGCGTATATCAGAATGGGCTGCCTCGCCTCGGAAATGGAGACTGCGGCGCTGCTCACTGTGGGCCAGTTCCGAAAAGTGAGAGTGGGTGCCTGCTATCTCTGCCTCGCGAATCAGGAGAGGGCAAAGAAGGGCCTTGATAATCCTGTGGTCCATGACATCGACCCCGCCATAAGGCTGGCGGTGAACGCTCTTTCGGCGCTTATTGAGAAGGACAGGGTAAAGGGAGAAAAGGCGGATTGAAGGAAGGAAACAGCTTATTACGGATAAAGTTCTCAAAGCACGGCCTTATGAAATTCATAGGGCATCTTGATACCATGCGCTATTTTCAGAAATGTATACGCCGTGCGGGGTTAGATGCCGCCTATTCCGAGGGCTTTCATCCCCATCAGATAATGTCTTTCGCCCAGCCCCTTTCCGTGGGAGTCGAGAGTAACGGAGAGTACTTTGATCTGGAGGTCAGGAGTGTCACGGATTCTGCGGACATGATAAGAAGGATGAATGACACCGGAGCTGAAGGCATAGAGGTGCTGGATATGGTGCGTCTCCCTGAAAAGACGCCGAAGGCCATGGCCTCCGTATTTGCTGCGGACTACAGCGTATCCTTCCGTCCCGGACATGAACCGGAATGGGATATTTCTGCCGGGGTCCGTTTATTTAAGGACAGTCCCTCTGTTACTGTAAGGAAAAAAAGCAAAAAGCAGGTGAGGGAGATAGAACTTAAGGCGCTGGTCTATTCCCTTGAGATCCTTAAGGGTGAAGCGGGAAATCCCGTACTTTCCATGAGGCTCAATGCTTCCTCGGGAGAAAATGTAAAGCCCGCACTTTTGATAAGGACCCTAAGAGGCCTTGCCGATCCCGGATTCGATCCCGACAGAGATGAAGAATATCCTTTATTTACCTCACTTCTGATCACAAGGGAAGAGATCTTTGATAAGGATATGAAGCCTCTTATTGAAGCCGGGGTACTTTTTTAAGAAAAAATTAACTTTTATTGTATTTTATATGGTACAATGAGCTCTTTTTCGCTATAATAGCGGTTATGAAGGTCACTATACTCGGGGTCAGGGGTTCCATCCCCGTAAGCGGCGAAGAAAACAGTATATTCGGAGGGGATACCACCTGCGTTATGGTGGAAACGGAACGCACCGTTTTATTTCTCGATGCCGGTACCGGCA
>CADBTX010000029.1 GCA_902797705.1 uncultured Lachnospiraceae bacterium
GATACCTTTGTTTCCTGCACCGGATTAAAAGCCTCCAGGACGGAGGGCACCTCCTCCTTTATGGCCTGGTATAACGCAGGGGTCATTTCTGAGGTTCTGGGTGACAAGGAGTCTGCCATAGGTTACTATAAAATGGCCGGGGAGTTTGAGCCTGCAAGGCTCGGTATCATGAGATTGGGAGCCGTTCATAAATAACTTTACAGTTATGAACAGATCCTTAAAGTAGGCGGGATAAGGAGAGCGTGATCATTATATGAAAAAACGCAGCGACGGACTTTTATTCAAATTCGGTTTGTTCTTTTTGATATTTACCGTTGTTACACTGTTTTTCTGCAGTGTGATGATGTATTTAAGCCAGATGGCATCCTACAAGAGGCAGTGTCAGGACAATATCCGTATGATGGGAAATTATCTGGAAAGCATGATAATGAATGAGAAGGATGATTTTAAGGCATATCAGAAGTATTTCATGGCCCATTATCATGATATGGAGATCCCTATCGATTTCAACGATTTTCACGGGAAGAAGCAGGAATTTCACAAGCTTTTCCACGAGACCTTTCCCGGGAAAACCTACGGGGAGGAGATAAGATTTGAGGACATGACGCCGGAACTTAAAAAGGTCTATGCGGAGTATCTCCATGAATACTGGCTCAAGACCTTTGAAGATGCACAGAAGGACTTTAATCTGGCGTATTGCTACTATGTAACTGTTGAAGAAAATGATGACGACAGCTATGAAGTCTACTACGTGCTGGATGCTGAGAGGACGGAGAGAGAGGGCTCCGGAGGAAAGCTCCTGCATCTCGGAGATCAGTACCACCATACTCCGGAAAATCAGGAGGTGGAGTGGACAGTATGGCATACCGGGCAGCCGGTTGACAGGTTTCAGGAGTGGGACAATGACTACGGCCATACCTACACCAACTATGTACCCCTTATAATTGAAGGCACCAGGATGGGACTTATCGGAACCGAGGTAGATGTGGAGAAGCTGAATCTGCAGATACTTCTTAATACCCTGAGGGAAATGTTCTTTGTGGCTGTAGTCCTTATAATCTGTGTTATCATAAGCCTTGCCTTCCTGAACAAGGTTTATATCACTAAGGTCATCGGCCTTGCTGAAAGTGTTGAGAAATACTCCACGGATAAGGATCCGGAAATATCTAAAGAGATCGAGCGCTACAATAACAACGGGGATGAATTGTCGGATCTGGCGGGTCAGATATCAGCCATGATCGTTGAACTTGATTTCCATATGAAGAACCTTATCGCCACCCATAAGGAACTTACGGAGACCAAGGAAAAGGCCAGCAACATGCAGGCTCTTGCGAATAAGGATGCGCTTACGGGCATCAGAAATAAAAATGCCTACGACAATGAGATCGCTCTTATCGATACCGGTCTTAAGGAGAGCCCCATCGATTTCGGTATCGCCATGATAGATCTGAACTATTTAAAGAAGACCAATGATACCTTTGGCCATGAACAGGGGAATCAGGCCATTAAGAAGCTCTGCCACATCGTGTGCGTGATCTTTGACCACTCTCCCGTATTCAGGATCGGAGGAGATGAATTCGTGGTCATCCTCCGGGGGCATGATATGGAGCATTATGATGAGCTTCGCAGCCGCTTCGAGGAGGAGATGGAGATAGTGAAGAAGGACAGCAACATCCCTCAGTGGGAGAAGGTGTCTGCCGCTATCGGTGCGGCCTTCTTTGACCCCGAGATCGATAAGACGGTGTCAGACGTATTTAAGAGAGCAGACCGCGCCATGTATGAACGCAAGGCTGAGATGAAGGCCATCAGATACGAGTAAGAGGCCTATAACGATCTCTTTTGTCTCGAGTTTTTTCCGGAATTCAAATTCTACACATTTCTTTTTTCATTCTCATTTTTTAGCTGAATAGAGTGTCCGGCGGGCCGTCAGGCCCGCCTGCCGGTGCCTTTCCGTCCGGAGCTGCCGCCCGGACTCCTGCATATCCCTTCGTAACAACACCCCAAAAGCCTATAAGAAGTGCAGAAATCGGAAAAATTATATGAAGAACAACTTGAAAAAGCCCCGAAATATGCGGAGATATTTGCCAATATACCGCTGAATTTCGTATAATC
>CADBTX010000030.1 GCA_902797705.1 uncultured Lachnospiraceae bacterium
CCTTACCGGATGATGACCAGCCGTGCGGAGTACAGACTATTACTCAGACAGGATAATGCTGACCGGAGACTCAGGCGTAAAGGATATGAGGTGGGTCTTATCTCTGAGGAGGAACTTCGCACTCTTGAGAAAAAAGAAGAGAAGATCTTTTCAGAGATAGAGCGGCTTAAGAAAATAAGCGTCGGTGCGGCAAAGGACACATCGGATATTCTTATATCTCTTGGAAGTACACCTCTCGGTACTGCGGCTACTCTGGAGGAACTGATAAGGAGACCCGAACTTTCCTACGAGGCCATTAAGGCACTGGACCCTGACAGACCTGTTCTTTCAAAGGATGTCTGCGAGCAGATCAATATTGAGATCAAGTATCGGGGATACCTTGAACGGGAACTTCGGCAGGTGGAGCACTTTAAGAAACTTGAGAAAAAGAAGATCCCAGCGGATATCGACTTTACCAGGATCCACGGGATCAGGTTGGAGGCCCAGCAAAAACTCAATAAATTCAGACCTGAGAACATCGGACAGGCATCCAGGATACAGGGTATTTCTCCGGCGGATATTCAGGTACTGTCCATTTATCTGGATGCTTCTGATAAAAGCAGATATGAGGTTACTGATGAAGAATAATATACTTACTGATTATCTTGATCAGTATGGTATCCCTTATGATGGGTACAGACTGGAACAACTGGAAAGGTTCTACGAACTTCTTATTGAGAAAAATAAGATCATGAACCTTACGGCCATTACTGAATATGATGAGGTAATGACAAAACATTTTCTGGATAGTCTGATGATCTTAAAATATCATTCTTTTTCTGACGGGGAGATGGTACTTGACCTTGGAACAGGAGGCGGTTTCCCCGGGATCCCTTTGAAGATATTTTTACCGGAGGTATCCTTCCTGCTTATGGATTCCGTGAATAAAAAACTGGATTTTATCTCCTCTGTTATTGAAGATCTTGGATTAAAAAATATTGATGTATGTCATGGCAGAGCTGAGGATCTGGCAAGAGACAAAAAATACAGGGAAAAGTTTGATGCGGTTCTTTCGAGAGCTGTTGCAAATCTTTCCACCCTCAGTGAATTATCACTGGGTTTTGTTAAGGTTGGTGGCTGCTTTGTTTCATATAAGGGTTCTTCCGGAAAAAAAGAACTGGCCGATGCGGAGAAAGCCATTGAACTTATGGGAGCTGTGCCGGGAAGGGATTATGAATATGAACTGCCTGGAGGAGATAAGAGGATTCTTTTCTTAATTGAGAAGAATACTTCTACACCGGGTTCATACCCCAGAAAGGCCGGAACACCTTCCAGAAATCCTCTTTAATGTTTCACGTGAAACATTGTTGTGGTGATTATTATTAAACATACAATTATGTTTCACGTGGAACATTCTAGTGCAAACACATTTTCGATACACCATAATGTTTCACGTGAAACATTTTTGTCAAAGAGATCGGCCGGAGAAATACAGGATATTAACACGGGTCGCCTGTCACGAAAAAGATTCTGCTAATTTAAACCAAATCTATGGTTTTATGATATAATCATTTCCGCTAATCTGAAACGAGGAATAAAAGTAAAGATCAGAACAAATATGAGGAAGGAGTGTGGATCACAACATGGGTAAGATCATAGCCATAGCCAATCAGAAAGGCGGCGTAGGAAAATCCACAACAACCATAAATCTGGCAGCATGCCTTGCGGAAAAGAAGAAAAAGATACTGGTAATAGACAGTGATCCACAGGGTAATACCACCAGCGGCCTTGGAGTGGATAAGAACACAGCGGAGAATACAATATATGATCTGCTACTGGACGGAAATACCGAACTGGATGATTGTATCATAAGGGAGGTCATAGACCGTGTATCCCTTGTGCCTTCAAATGTAGATCTGGCAGCAGCAGAGATAGAACTCATCGGAACAAAGGATAAGGAGTATATCCTGGACACAAAGATGAAGAATGTGAGAGGGGAATATGATTATATCATCATAGATTGTCCTCCGAGTCTGAGCACACTTACGGTTAATGCGCTGGTGGCTGCGGACACTGTACTTGTTCCTATCCAATGCGAATACTATGCACTTGAGGGATTGTCACAGCTTATAAGAACAGTAAATCTTGTGAGGGAAAGACTAAATAACAGACTGGAGATAGAGGGAGTGGTATTCACCATGTACGACTCCCGGACAAATCTATCCCAGCAGGTTGTTGAGAATGTTAGTGAACATCTGGGAGATGATATCTATAAGACCATAATCCCAAGAAATATCCGTTTAGCCGAGGCACCCAGTTATGGAATGCCCATAACAGTATATGATGCAAAATCCACGGGTGCAGAAGCGTATCGGAAGCTTGCTGAAGCAGTGATCAAAGCAAAGTGATGACAGTGGAAAGAATCCCTTAAAAATCTGACCCTGATCGGACTGCGGCTTCGGAAGCGGGGTGATCAGGTAAACAAAGGAGAGAAGATAGATATGGCAAAGAAAACCGGTCTGGGGAAAGGTCTTGATGCACTGATCCCCCAAAGCGTTGAAGTAGGAAATAACGTTGAGAGAAAAACGGAAACTGAAAACAAAGACCAGATCCTTTGGGTAAAACTCAGCCGGCTGGAACCGGATCCGGAGCAGCCGAGAAAGGATTTTGGAGAAGATGAGATAAATGAACTTGCGGATTCCATAAAGACCCACGGGGTGTTCCAGCCCCTCCTTGTACAGAAAAAGGACAGGGGTTATATGATCGTTGCCGGAGAAAGAAGATGGAGGGCAGCGAAGATAGCCGGGCTCCATGAAGTTCCGGTCATCGTAAGGGAATGGAATGAGCAGGAAAAGGTTGAGATCCAGTTATTGGAGAACCTTCAGAGGCAGAAACTGAATCCCATAGAAGAAGGGCAGGCATATAAGAGACTTCTGTCCGACTATGGATTAAAGCAGGATGAACTTGGGGAGCGTATTGGAAAAAACAGGGTGACCATTACCAATGCCATGCGGCTTCTTAAGCTGGACCAGCGGGTTCAGCAGATGGTCATCGAGGGAAAGCTGCGCCAGGGTCATGCGAGGTCACTTCTTCCCATCACAGATGGAGAGAAACAGTATGAAATGGCACAGAGGATCTTTGACGAAGAGATGACCGTACGTGAGATTGAGAAAATGGTACGGGATTTCGTTAAGCCCCCGAAGAAGAAAGAGATTAAAAAGGACAATGAGGCACTGGATCTCATTCTCAGGAAATACGAGGATGAGATCAGGGAAAGCATCGGAGCCAAGATCAGTATAAAGGCAAAGGATAATAAGAGGGGAAGAATTGAGATCGAATATTATTCCCCCGAAGAGCTGGAAGAACTGGTAAAGAAATTAAAGAAGTAGCAGGAAAGGAACGGCACAGTCCGAAAATGAATCAAAGTTATATACTAAATTATATGGGGCTGGGATGGCTCGACCCCTTTTACATAATGATCGTGTTGCTGCTGCTGATAGTGGTATTATTTGTCCTCCATTTTGTTCAGAGGGCAAGGATCAGGACACTGAATGAGGAATATGAAAAGTTCATGGAAGGAAAGGACGGAAAGAGTCTGGAGGATCAGTTTGGAGATCTTTTCACCGATATTTCTGACCTGAAGACTGCAACCAGAAGGGACAGAAGAGATATCGACGCTCTTCTCAAAAATATCCAGACCTGTTATCAGAAGATGGGACTGGTAAAATATGATGCCTTCCATGAAATGGGAGGAAAACTCAGTTTTGCTCTCTGCATGCTGGACAAGAATGATAACGGATATATAGTGAATTCCGTCCATTCAAATAACGGATGTTATACAT
Organism: uncultured Lachnospiraceae bacterium; assembly: GCA_902797705.1. Classification (GTDB taxonomy): domain Bacteria; phylum Bacillota; class Clostridia; order Lachnospirales; family Lachnospiraceae; genus NK4A144. The sequence goes on from CADBTX010000030.1 coordinate 3,822, forward strand.
ATACCAAGGAAATAGTAGAAGGTAAATCCGCCATAGAGCTTGGGTTTGAAGAAAAGGAAGCTCTGGAACAGGCGGTTTCATTGATCAATTCAAAGGATCATCACGACAAGGTAATAAGGGAGGCTTCTCAGAGAGCGGAAAGAGCCGCCAAGAGAACCGCAAAGGATGCATAAATATTTAAGGGCTATTGGTTTCAGCAATATAAAGAAGAGACAGGAACTGGATAAGGTACTGAAGGATGTGATACAGAATCCGGGAGAACGTCAGTATGTTTCGACCGGAGATGACACCATTGCGGTAGAATTCCGGAAAGAATATGCGGATCTTTTGGGAATCGCGGTGTGCGGGACCTATACGGAGGATGCGGAATTTGAGTACGACTATTATTATCCGTACATTATAGGACAGAATGTCAGCTCTGCAGAAGAGATAAGTATCGAGCGGCATATTGAGAAGGATTCGTACGCCGGGCTTTGTGATGATCTGAAGGTAGGAGTGAGTCTGATCTTTCTTCTTCAGAATAGAATGGACTATCTGAAGTACAGGAATGGGAATATGAGACCGGAGGCTCATGCTTCGGTGAATTTTGCAGCCATGAGTACGGAAGGATCGGTGGTGCTCCCGCTTATGAAGGACCCGGTGAGAGTGATCTCCGGAAAGGACAGGGAAGAGAACCGGCATCAGCTTCTGGCGGCCGCCAGAGAGGGCGATGAAAATGCCATTGACGATCTGACCATGGATGACATAGATACGTATACCGCCATATCAAAGCGGATAAGGACGGATGATATCCTGTCTTTGGTAGATACCTATTTTATGCCCTGGGGAATAGAGTGTGATCTGTATTCGGTTCTGGGAGAGATCACGGAGGGGCGGCTTTTGCATAACAGTTTGACCAATGAAGCTATTTATGTTATAACTGTGAGATGCAATGACATGACATTGGATGTCTGCATTAATGAAAAGGATCTGACAGGAGAGCCGGCTCCCGGCCGCAGGTTCAAAGGAATTATCTGGCTCCAGGGACACGTGAATTTTACAATGTGATGTATCTGCAATGAGGTCCTTTAAAGCCTTCTCCTTTTAGGAGAAGGTGTCAGGCGAAGCCTGACGGATGAGGTTAGGAAAAAAAGCAAATATCAGATATATATGTCTACGTAGCTCAGTAGGATAGAGCGACCGCCTCCTAAGCGGTAGGTCGGAGGTTCGAATCCTCTCGTGGACGCTGTAAATGAGAAAGGATAGGGATGAAACC
>CADBTX010000031.1 GCA_902797705.1 uncultured Lachnospiraceae bacterium
AACGGGGATCCTGGCCATATCCTGCTGCTGTATACCACAAAGCATTTCGCTGTTTTCAAGGCCATCATAGCCGGCTACATGCAATGCAAATGATGTATCATCATCACCAAATCCATATCCAATGAAAAGATAGCTTTGTCCCTTGACGATGGGTATAACCCTGTACGAAAAATTCAAACCCCTCGGGTTCCTGAAGCCCACAGGATGGTCTACTTCAGGGAGCTCATCCCGACTTACAACAAAAGGCGCAGAATGGTTCAGGTAAGTGTCCCTGTCGTCGGTTCCTTCTAATACAGTAGCGATCGCCCACTGCGCATAATAATTATTCCACGAAATCGGATCCGTAGTATGGGTTATGGTTGCCACATTCGGTACCGTGGCCTTCTTATCGGTTTTATCGGTTACATAGGTAATGGCAGTTTCTTTCTGGATCTCACCAGCAAACGCGGATATATTCATTGTGAATATCATAGACACCGCAAGAGCAAGCGAAATCAATTTTCTGTTCCTTAGCCTCATCTTCTTTCCTCCTGTATTTTAAGTCCCACAAGACATATCTTAGCACAAAGATTAACAAGCGGTCCGAAGCTCAGATCCACCCTGTAAGGCAGATCCAGTCCTTCATTACGCTTTGCTATGATAGCTTCCATTCTCCGGGAAAAGTCCTCTGTAACTCCTTCCGCCTTTTCCCTGATGGCCCGGTCTCCGGGATCCGAAGATATCTACTCCGTACAGTGATCGGACCTGACATAATGAACCTCCCCATCCTGTCCGCTAAATATCTCATAAAAATCCTCTTCCTCCGGCTCATAGAATCCGATAACGAACTCGCCTCCGTCATCATAGATATTGTATAGATACCCGGTGGTGCCGTCCGGATTTTCGTATTTTTCGCACTTTAACACCCCTTCATAATTGAAAATATCTTCAAAACTGTATGACTCCACGTGGCCGCTCTCGTCAATGGAAATATGCCCGTTTTTAAGGGAGCCGTCCACATACCAGTCTCCTGCAAACTTTGAAATATCCCCGGCAGCACCGGCTATATCCTCTTCTTTTTCAGCGGGTCGCTCTTCCGTCTGTCCGCAGCCGATAAAGGCTGCAGCGATAACGGCCAGCAAAGTTACTAGAACCAGTGTTCTTTTCATGATCCCTCCCTGTGTCCTGTAAGATCGTTAACAACTTCTCCCGCTATTATGAGCCCGGCCACAGACGGTACAAATGCCGCGGATCCGGGAATATCCCTTCGCCCGGCAGATATTTCGTCTGTTTCCGAAGGGCTTATTCCATCCTTTCGGCCGCTTTTGGACATGTCCTCCAGGGGTCTTATGGGCTTTTCCCTTGAATACACGACCTTAAGAGAGTCTATCCCTCTGTTTCTGCACTCACGGCGCATCACCCTTGCCAGCGGGCATATAGACGTCTCATAAATGTCTGCCACTTCAAAGAGTGCCGCATTCAGCTTATTTCCTGCTCCCATGGAGGAAATGACCGGCACTCCGGCCTTCTTTGCCTTCTCTATGATGGCAAGTTTTCCGGTAACCGTGTCGATGGCATCCACCACATAGTCATACTCATGAAAATCAAACAGTTCCTGATTCTCAGGCAGGAAAAAGGTCTTATAGGCTCTGACCTCACAGTCCGGGTTTATGTCATGCACCCGCTCTTCCGCCGCCTCCACCTTATATCTTCCGATGGTTTTTCCCGTTGCTATTATCTGGCGGTTTAAGTTTGAGAGACAGACCTTATCGTTGTCAATAAGATCCAGGGCGCCTATCCCGCTCCTTACGAGAGCTTCAACGACATAACCTCCCACTCCTCCGATCCCGAAGACCGCCACCCGTGAAGAAGCAAGCTTTTCCATTTTTTCCGCACCGTATAATAACCGTGTCCTTGAAAACTGATCCGGCATCAGGCTCCGCCCCTCCTCTTCTTTACATCCTGCTCCAGTTTTTTTACCTGATCTTCCCTGATCCTCATCACCTCATCCAACGGGATATTCTTATAGATTGCACTCTGAATAGATCTTTTTCCGGTCGATGACCTTCTCTATATTTGCGTATTGCTCATCCGTAAGCTTTAATGTGGCGATGACACCGTATTCTTCTACTGAGCGCTCATTCAGCTTTTTCGACAAGTTCTCATCTGATCATGGACTCTCTTTCTCGTGGTTCTAACCCCGTGCCAGTGCCCGTACCTCCTCAGCCTCCGGCATAACACGGAGTGCTCCTCTTCTGGTGGTTATTATGGATGCCGCCGCATTTGCGAAAGTCAGCATTTCCTTGAGATCAGATATATCAAGGTCCTTAAGACCCTTTTCCAGTACAAAATGCAGGATGCATCCCCCGAAGGTATCACCTGCGCCTGTGGTCTCGATCGTATTCTTTTGGATAAAGGGAGTGGCTTCCACCTTTATATAATCCGATGAATCGGGATCATTCCTGAAAAACGCCATACTCCCGCTCTTTCCCAGAGATACCGTGACCAGCTTTACCCTGTAACGGGAGAGTATCCACTCCACACCTTCAGTATAATCATCGAGTCCCGTAAGCCACTGAATCTCATTATCAGAGATCTTCAGCACATCGGTGTATTCCAGGCCTTTAAGAACCTGGGCTTTTGCCTCATCCATGCTCTCCCACAGCGGCTCTCTTAAGTTGGGATCAAAGGAAATGATGCACTCCGCTTTCTTTGCTTCCTCCAGCGCAAAAAGCGTCGCTTCCCGTACCGTCTCATGGGTCATGGAGAGCGTTCCGAAATGGAATATCTTTGATGAACGGATAAGGTCAGCATCAATATCTTCCTTAGCGAGCATCATATCAGCCCCGGGATTTCTGTAGAATGAGAAATCTCTGTCGCCGTCTTCAAAGGTTTTAACAAAGGCAAGGGTCGTGCGGACATCTTTGTCTGTCACAAGTCCTCTGGGGTCTATTCCGACCTCGTTAAGTACATCCTTAAGCTCATGGCCGAATATATCATCTCCGACCTTCCCGATAAAAGCTGTCTTATGACCAAGCTTCCCAAGCATTGCGAGAACATTGCAAGGCGCCCCGCCGGGGTTTGCTTCGTACAGCGCATTACCCTGGGTGGATTTCCCGTTCATCGTCATATCGATCAACAGTTCTCCCAATGCTGCAACATCATATGTTTTTTCCATTTCATAAACCTCCCTTTTTAAGTATCCTTCTGATCATTATATGCTTTGCGTCGTTTGTATCTTGCCGCTTGCTAGTACGCTCACACTGTCTTTAAGCTAAGCCTTCCCCTTGTGGGGGAAGCATAGCAGTGGCATGTTTTGTCTCATACTTACGGCCCTCCGTCATTGTCGGCCGGCCCCGCAAGCCATGCTAAAATAATAAAATCTCTATGAATACGTGTCAATAATGATCCTTCTCATACCTTCCGATGAAGGCTGCTCTTCCAGGCTGCTGATCCCACCTGATAGAACTCCCGTTTTCCCGATTTCTATCGGG
>CADBTX010000032.1 GCA_902797705.1 uncultured Lachnospiraceae bacterium
CGGTATCCGCAAGCTCTCCATCACCCTCTTCGGTGCCCGGTACTACATTGACAGAAACTTCAGCGGATTCATTGCTATCTGTTTCAGCACCGTTTTCCGAGGCCTGAGTTTCCTCTTCAGCTGCCTCCTGATCTCCAGTAACTTCGCTCTGGTCCTCAGCATCTTCATTTGTTACCCCCTCCGAGGCAGATCCTTCTGCCTTCTCATTATTCTCCGGGCTTTCTTCGCCCGATGTATCTGTAGAAGCCTCTCCATCTGCTTCCGACACATCATCTGCGGGAACGGAAACCGCTTCTCCGTCCTCCTGAGTCAGAGCCTGACCTCCATCAGCCTGACCCTCTTCTTTCTGCCCCTCCTCTGTAACGGTGGTCAGCTCATCGGCAAACCCCACGCTCATCGGAGTCAGCGTCATCGCCGCCGACAAAAGGATCGCAGTTAATACTCTTAAACGTTTTTTCATGATCTCCTTACTCCCTGCAAAAATTGCTCTATGTTATTGGAAGGCAGACAACCTTACCTCAACGACATTATTATATGATTATGGTACACATATTATGTCTACTGGTTTTAAATACAACACACAAAATATAGCATATAATTTGTGTTATTTCTACAATTTCTAGGAAAAAATTAAAAAAATGTGAAGAAAAAATTAATAGACGTGCCTTGTTATGTAAATAAATTACTGTAAATCGATTTTTCGTGGAGAGCTGCCCCCTCATCCGTCAGACCTGCGGTCTGACACCTTCCCCCCCTATCAGGGGGGAAGGCCTGAATTACCGACACTGCCTCATTTAAAGCCTTCCCCCATTTATGGGGGAAGGTGGCAGCCCGAAGGGCTGACGGATGAGGGCATGAGGGCATGCGGGCCTGAAGTTCTGCACGCCTGCTCCCCCCATTAAATCGCATTCCCCAGGAACTGGCTGCGGTACAGACTGTAATAGAAGCCCTTTTTCCTTATCAGCTCCTCGTGATCTCCCTTTTCCACTATGTTCCCGTCCTTCATGCAGAGAATGATGTCCGCCTCCCGCACGGTGGAAAGCCTGTGGGCCACGATAAATGCGGTCTTCCCCTTCATCATCTCCTGAAAGGCGGTCTGTATCTTTATCTCGGTCCTGGTATCTATGGAGGAGGTGGCCTCATCCAGTATCAGCATTGAGGGCCGGGAGAGCATGGCACGGGTGATGCAGAGAAGCTGCTTCTGTCCTGCGGAAAGCCCCTCTCCCCCTTCGTTTATGACGCTGTCGTAACCATCGGGAAGCCGCTTTATAAAGGAATGGGCGTGACAGGTCTTTGCAGCATTTATCATTTCCTCATCCGTGGCCTCCGGCGCCCCGAATTTCAGATTTTCCCGGATCGTGCCGTTCTTAAGCCAGGTTTCCTGCAGCACCATACCGTAGGCGTCCCTTAAACTACCTCTTTTTATCTCCCTTATATCCCTGCCGTCCACTCTGATCACTCCCTGAAGCGGATCATAGAAACGCATGAGAAGATTGATAAGAGTTGTCTTTCCGCAACCGGTGGGCCCCACTATGGCAATATGCTGCCCCGGTGAAACACTCAGGTCAAAATCCTGTATAAGCTTCTTTTCAGGAACATAGGAAAAGCTTAAGTCCTCGATATCTATCCTTCCCTCGAAAGAAGCAGGCTGCACCGCATCTATCTTATCCGGGCTCTCCTCTTCTTCATCTATAAGGCTTATGAGCCTTTCCGCCGATGCCAGTGCGCCCTGGAGCTCCGTCACCACTCCCGAGATCTCATTAAAGGGTCTGGTATACTGCCCCGCAAAGCTTAAGAAGCTGGTGAGCTGCCCCACGCTCATAAGGCCTCTCACGCAGGAAAAGGCCCCGGCCACCGCCACAAGAGCGTAGATGGAGTTATTTACAAAACGGGTGGAGGGGTTGGTAAGGCTGGAAAAGAAGGTAGCCTTAAGAGACGCCTTCTCCAGCTCGGAATTCAGGGCATCAAAATCCTTAAGGCACTCTTCCTCCCGGTTAAAAGCGTGGATCACCTTTTCCCCGCCTATCATCTCATTGACGAAACCGGTCTCCCGGCCTCTGACCTCCGCCTGGCGAAGGGCGTAATTATAGGTCCTCCCTGCAATGAACTTTGCCACAAATAAGGAGAGGGGCGTTAAGCAAACCACCAGAAGACCGATCTGAAGATCGATCATCAGCATGAGCCCCAGGGTCCCGAGTATTGTCACCACTCCGGTAAAGATCTGTGCGGAGCCCATGAGAAGCCCGTCGGACAGCTGCTCCGCGTCGCTTATCACCCGGCTCAAAAGCTCGCCGGAAGAATGGCTGTCCAGGTACTTTAAGGGCAGACGGCTTATCTTTTCAAAGGCCGCGTTACGCATATCCCTTACAACGCCGAAGGATATCCTGTTATTCAATACATTCATCACCCACTGGGAAAGAGAAGAGACCAGAGCAAGGACAGCGATGGAAATGATCATCTTAATTACACCGCTGAAATCCACCTTTCCGGGCCCCAGAATAAGATCCACGGTCCGTCCCGTAAGCAGCGGAATATACAGGGAAAGCAGCGCTGAAACAAGGGCTGTCAGTAATGACAGCACTATATGAAAGCGATATGGGATTATGTAGCGGAGTAATCTTTTTTTCAATCCAGTACCTCCGGCAACTGCGAATAGTATATCTCCTGATAAATCTCATTTTCTTTCAGGAGCTCCTCATGGTTTCCCTTGCCCACTATCTCACCGTCATCCAGCACCAGGATAAGATCTGCGTTCCTTACCGCGGAAGCGCGCTGGGACACAATGAACATGGTAAGGCTTCCGGACATCTTTCTGATATTCTCCCGGAGCTTCATATCTGTTTCATAATCAAGAGCCGAGGATGCGTCGTCCAGTATCAGGATCTCCGGATCCCGCATCAGAGCCCTGGCTATGGTAAGCCTCTGACGCTGACCGCCGGAAAGGTTTTTCCCGCCCTGCTCTATCATATAGTCCAGGAATCCCGGCTTGTCCTTAACAAACTCGTATGCTTCTGCAGTCTTTAAGGCTCTTATCAGCTCTTCGTCCCCGCCGTCAGGATCGCCGTACTTCAGATTCTCCCTGATGCTGCCGGAAAAAAGCTCGCTCTTTTGAAAGACCATTCCGGTCCTTTTTCTCAGATCGCTCCTGTCAAGCTCCCTAATATCCACGCCGTTTATAAGAACTCTGCCCCCGGAGGCCTCATAGAAGCCGGGGATCAGGGAAACAAGAGAGGATTTTCCGGAGCCCGTGCCTCCGATGATGCCTATGGTCTGACCCTTATACACATCAAAGCTTATGCCGCTAAGAGCGTTGTCCCCACTGCCGCTGTAACGGAATGAAACCTCCTGAAAGGAGATAAAAGGCGTGCCCGCTTTTCCGGCGGGAAAGGGCAGGCCTGTTTTTTCACGGGAGATATCCATATCAAGGATCCCACCCACTCTGTCTCCGCTGGCTACCGCCTTTGACAGCAGGACAATGAGATTCGCGAGTTTTATGAGTTCCACCAGGATCTGGGCCATGTAGTTTACAAGAGCCACAGTCTCACCCCGGGTCAGGTCGCCCATATTTACCCTGATGGCGGAGGAGTATAGAAGTGCAGCGGTAAAAAGATTTACAAGGACCACAGTAAGGGGATTTGTAAGCGCAGCAATACGTCCGGTCATTTCCTGAAGGGCGAAAAGCCTGTCATTTTCCGCGCGAAAATCTTCTGTTTCCCTCTCTTCCCTGTGGAAAGCCCGAATGACCCTTACTCCCGTCAGATTTTCCCTGGTGCTCCCGCTGATCCTGTCCAGATTATCCTGAATGCTCCTGTACGCGGGCCGGGTCTTCTTCATAACGAGAAAGACCACCAGGAAGAGGCAGAGGATAAGGGCGAGGAAGATCAGGGCGGACGGAGCATCCACCGAGAAAGCCATGATCATGGCGCCAAAAACGATAAAGGGGGAACGGAGGAGCAGACGGAGAAACATATTGACTCCGTTCTGGATCTGGGACACGTCACTGGTCATGCGGGTAATAAGAGTATCCGTGCCCAGGGTATCAAGAGTGGCAAAGTCCATCTTCTGGATCTTTGAAAAGAGTTCATGTCGTAAGACCGCGGAAAAACCCGTGGCGGCCTTTGCGGCAAAGTACTGGGCTGTAAGGGAAAAGCCAAGGCCCAGAACCCCGAAACCTATCATTAGAGCCCCCATTTTCAGGATGTGGCCGCCGTCATTCAGGGCGATGCCCCTGTCGATAAGGGAGGCTACGAAAAGAGGGACAATGAGTTCAAAACCCGCCTCCAGAAATTTGAAGAGGGGAGAAAGAAGACACTCCTTCCTGTAGGCTTTTAAGTACTTTAGAAGGGACCTCATGCACCGCTTCCTTCAGGCTCCGAATACAGGGCCTTCAGCACGATGGGGGTCAGGAGTGAGCTCGTCACGATAAGGAGGATAACGGCGGTAAAATACTC
>CADBTX010000033.1 GCA_902797705.1 uncultured Lachnospiraceae bacterium
CGGAGTTATGGATGAGGTAAAGAGGATCTTTAAGCCGGAGTTCATCAACCGTATCGATGATATCATCGTATTCAGGAAGCTTAACGACAAGGATATGAAGGATATCGTGACCCTTCTCTCAAAGGATCTTGTCAAGCGGGCGAAGGACAATATGGGGATCACCCTGAAGATCACTGATAAAGTGAAGAGGCAGGTCATTGAAAAGGGTTCAGACAAGAAGTTCGGAGCCAGACCCTTAAAGAGGGCGATACAGAACATGATAGAGGATCCCCTTGCGGAGGCTCTCCTTACGGGAGAATTCGCTTCAGGCGATACGGTAAAGGCCGAACTTAAAAATGACGATATAGTATTCAATAAGGTCTCAAAATAATCAAACGGAGGAAAATTAGATCATGGCAGCAGTTAAGGAACTCATCAGGGCCGAGGAAAACGGAAACTTAAGCTTCGGAGACCACACTCTGGACACAAAGGCAAAGAAGGAGGATTTCCCCCATGCCGGCGATCTCTACAAGGTAAAGACCTATAACGAGATCACCAAGCTTGAGAGGAACGGGATCTTTGTGTATGAGTCGGTTCCCGGGACCAGCGTAAACAATTTCCTGGAGACGGAAGAAGGCGTGAGCTTCGATGCCGAGGGTAAGGAGGATGCCCAGATCACCCTGGGACTGGCGGATGAGACCGAATACGAGGTTTTCGTAAACGGAGGAAGCGTCGGCAGGATGAAGACCAACCTCGGAGGAAAACTTTCCGTAAGCGTGGAATTATCCGGCGGTAAGGTCCATGTCGAGGTGAAGAAAGCCTGATGGCATCAGGTAAGAAAAAGACGGTATTTGTCTGCAGTAACTGCGGATATGAGTCCCAGAAATGGGTGGGTAACTGCCCCGGCTGCCATGAGTGGAACACCCTCGTGGAGGAGACCCTGAAGAGCGATATAAAGTCAGAGGCTCCGTCAGCCGTGCTTTCCAGAAAGATAAGGGAAGGGGGCAGGGCAAAGCCCCTGTCCTTTAAGAGCATAGAGGGCAGCACTGAGATAAGGATATCAAGCGGCATGGAGGAACTGGACCGGGTCCTGGGAGGGGGCATAGTCAGAGGTTCCATGGTGCTGGTGGGTGGAGATCCGGGTATAGGGAAATCCACCCTTCTTCTTCAGGTCTGCAGAAATATCAGCAGGAAGCATGAGGTCCTCTATGTCTCCGGAGAGGAATCCTTAAGCCAGATAAAACTTCGCGCCATGAGGATCGGGGAATTCAGCGATTCCCTTAAGGTGCTTTCGGAAACGGATCTGGATGATATCACAGAGATCATCAGAGAGTCGGAGCCGGATCTTGTTGTTATCGATTCCATACAGACCATGTTCAATGAGGACGTGGGTGCGGCTCCCGGCAGTGTTTCCCAGATAAGGGAGACCACGGCTGTGCTCCTTCGTATCGCCAAGGATCTGGGGATCACCATTTTTATCATCGGCCATGTGACAAAGGAAGGATCTGTGGCAGGCCCCAGGATACTGGAGCACATGGTGGATACGGTGCTCTATTTCGAGGGAGACACGAAAGGGGCGTACAGGATATTGAGAGGGGTAAAGAACCGCTTTGGCTCCACCGATGAGATCGGTGTATTTGAAATGGACGAGGGCGGGCTTAAGGAGGTCAAGAACCCTTCGGAATACATGCTTTCCGGAAGACCCGAGAATGCAGGGGGTTCGGTGGTGAGCTGTTGCATGGAGGGTACGAGGCCCCTCCTTATCGAGATCCAGGCCCTGGTTTGCGAGACTGCCTTCGGATTTCCCAGACGTCAGGCCAGAGGCACCGATATAAACAAGGTGAATCTTCTGATGGCCGTCCTTGAAAAGCGGCTTGAAATGAAGCTTGCTTCCCTGGACGCCTATGTAAACATAGCGGGAGGCATAAAGGTAAATGAGCCTGCGCTGGACCTGGGGATAATCCTGGCCATAGCCTCCTCATACAAAAACGCTCCTCTGGGGCAGAATGTGGCGGCTTTCGGAGAAGTCGGACTTTCGGGAGAGGTCAGAAGCGTGACCCAGACCATGCAGAGAGTGAATGAAGCCGCGAGACTGGGTTTTGACAAGATATTCATTCCCTATGCATCCCTTAAAGATATAAAGGCCCCGGAAGGGGTAAAGGTCATAGGGGTAAAGAACGTTGGAGATCTGTTAAAGTAGGGCTGCGCCGTCGCAGCCCTTCGAGTCCCACTTATGTATGCAAAAAAAGATGCCTTATCGGCATCTTTTTTATACGAGCAGGGGAAGAGGGACTCGAACCCCCGTGAACGGTTTTGGAGACCGTCATACTACCACTGTATGATTCCCCTATATATCTGCGCAGTCTCTTCATATACCTTACATGGTATAGCGTGCGCAACAAAAGATATTTTACTATCAAATCCTTGGAAAAGCAAGTAAAATCTCTATTCTTTTTTTGTTGTTTAATAATCCCGAATGATTTATAATTACTAAGATTGCTGTGGCAATCCGCGCTTCGCAGACCACGGCTTCGCAAGGCGCACTCAGGGCTGTGGGTTTCAAAAAACAATAGGAGAGAAAATCATGGAGAATTCTGTTTTTATCGGCACTGCCTGGTCGCTTCTTCCCCCGGTGATAGCCATAGTACTGGCTTTTATCACAAAGGAGGTTTATTCTTCGCTTTTTGTCGGGATCATTTCCGGAGCACTTCTCTACGGGCAGTTCAATCCCTGGATAAGCTTTGAATCCATTTTCACCATAATGACCGAAAATATCGATCTGAACATCCTCATCTTTCTCGTGATGCTGGGGATGATAGTCATACTCATGCAGAAATCTGGCGGAAGTGCAGCGTACGGCAGATGGGCCGGAAGCAGGATAAAGAATAAGAAGACGGCATTGCTTGCCACCACCTTCCTTGGAATGCTGATCTTTGTTGACGATTACTTTAACTGTCTTACCGTGGGCAGCGTGATGAGACCTGTTACCGACAAGTTTAAGATCTCTAGAGCAAAACTCGCATACATAATAGATGCCACGGCGGCTCCGGTATGTATCATAGCTCCCATTTCCAGCTGGGCGGCTGCGGTAAATTCCTATGTTCCCGAGGATGCGGGGATAAGCGGGCTGCAGCTCTTTATCAGCACCATTCCCTTTAATTTCTACGCTCTGCTTACCCTTTTTATGGTGATCTACACCAGCTCAAGGGGCATAGATTTCGGAATAATGAGGCTTCATGAGAAGAATGCGGAAGAAAAGGGAGATCTCTTTACTGATCACAAGGATGATTTCCAGTCGGCGGAAGAGATAAAGGAGAATCCCAACGGAAGAGTATACGATCTGGTCATCCCCACCCTCATGCTCATTGTATCTGCAGTGGGAGCCATGATGTACACGGGCTTTTCAAGCGGTGCTTCCAATGTGCAGGAGGCCTTTGCCGACTGTGATTCGGAGATCTCGCTGATATTTGCCACATTTATCACCGTCCTTTTCCTTTTCTTCTTCTACATACCGAGGAAAGTGGTGAGCTTCGGAGAGTTTATGTCCAGCTTTGTAACGGGATTTCAGCTTATGATCCCTGCCATTGCCATCCTTACCTTTGCCTGGACCCTTAAGGGCGTGACCCAGGCTCTCGGGATAAAGGATTTTGTGGCTGCAACAGTGGGGAATGCTTCCTACGGGCTTAATTTCGTTCCGGTCATAATGTTCATTATCGCCATATTCATTGCCTTTTCAACGGGAACATCCTGGGGGACCTTTGCCATACTGGTACCCATAGTTACCAGTATCTTCGGTGCGGATTCCCTTAACATGATGATCATTTCCATATCGGCAGTCCTTGCGGGAGCAGTATGCGGCGACCATATCTCACCCATCTCCGATACTACCATCATGTCCAGTGCGGGGGCCCAGTGTTATCACATGAATCACGTATCCTCTCAGATGCAGTATGCCGTGATACCGTTTATCTGCTGTATCGTGGGTTATATCATCTCCGGATTTACCGGCAACTGGGTATTTTCCCTTATAGCCGGCGCTGTGGTAATGGTAGCGGCGCTGGAGATAATGAAACGCAGGGAAAATGCGTAAATATCTGTTTGGGAGTTAAAATTTGGGTATAAAGGAACTGAAAAAAGATGATATTCTTCATAGCGCAGGGGACCGGGTCCAGGAGGTGGAGATAGTCCTTAAGGGAGGTGTCCGGATCCACAATGCCGACGGAGGCATGGTCCTTAAGACCGGTTCCATGATAGGGGTTTCGGAAGAGCCGGGAGATACATATTCCTTTGATTATACAGCAGACAGCGATGCCACGGTCTATTCCTACGATTTCTCCAATATGGAGGATGTGGTAAAGGTCATAAAGCTGAACCTGAAGATCGCGCCTGTCCTTGCTTCATCCAGCGTGCGTTCCGCGGTGGATTGTTTTTCGTGGTATGAAAAGATAAGGACGGAGTGTGAGAATTTATTTAATGGCGTTAAGCGGGATCTGGAGGATTATAAGAGTCTTATGTTCGAACTCTCCAGGGATCCCGAGGAATATCCTGAGATAGAGAACTTAATGGAACCCAGAGAGGCCGAAGGTCTGGAGGAATGGCGGCTTGAATATCTGAATTCACTTCTTGAGAACGACGCCGTGATACGTAAGGGTTACTACGGCCTTAATATCAGTATCTGTACAGGCGTGATCCTCCAGAACAATGAGTTCATGAAAAAGATCTTTGCCGAGATCATAAGGATATGCCGGTATAAGGAATATCTGAACGAAGTGACCGCTTCCTTCAAGATGGACTACAAGTACGCCAGGGCCCAGATGGAAAGCGAAGGAGAGAGCGAAGGCGGCGAAAGGGAGATAAAGGATGCAATGTCCATAATCCTTGGGTACTCTGAGGCGCCTTCTTCCACTGTGCAGATGTTCGAGAAACTGGTGGAGGAATATGCCGCTGCTCCGGATAAGACCGAGACCACGGATGAGATGAGGAAGCTCAGGAAGGAACTGTCAAGGATCTTCTATGATGTCTACTACGCCATCTTCATGAAGACTCTGACGGACAAGAATCCTCCCCTGGAAGTGAAGATGTTCCTGCTCTTCGGCTTTATGGACGAGAAGCTGGCCGGCAAGGAAAACACGGCCATCCTTGCGAATTTTGCGAGACAGTGGAAGAGCGACCCCTCGGGAAGAGTGGTCACCATCAGGGACTGGCTCAAGCTTATCTATGAAATGAAGGTCAATCCTTCCAAAAATGAATTTGACAGCGATTATATAGAGTACTTACGGGAACAGGTCACGGGCGGCTATATCACCAGGGAGGATGAGGCAGCCTACAAGAATGACAAGGTAAGGCGGCTGAAGTTTGAGATAGAGAATTTCTTTACCATGGGAAACAGGCTCACCTTCGGGCGGGTCACTACCTTTGTCCCCATTTTTACTGATGATGCGGTGCTCCGTCCCTTAAGGACAGCCCTTATCACCCCTGAAAAGGTGAAGACTGCGCTGAACGCCATAAGGGATATAGATTTCTCGCTGTTTTACAGGGATTCCGTTACCGCCTTTGAAGAACTGGAGATCAATCAGTTCGTGGAATCAAAGGAAGTTCTGCCTTACGTTATACTGATGCCGAATATGGGTTCAAGGACCTCCATGTGGCAGGAGATCGACGGAAAGAGGAGAGATACACCGGCCAGGATGATGCTTTCCATACTCTTTACCGAGGATCTGGGAGAAGCAATGACCAAGCTATGCGGTGAGTTCAGATGGGAGATGTGCCGCAGGGTCCAGGGCGTGCACTGGAACGACGTCACCGATCCCAGCCTTACCAGCGAATATTGCGATTATATGCAGTTCTACAGGAAGAATCACGATATCTCCCCTGAGAACAGGGAAAAGATAAAACTGGCGCTGCAGAAGTCCAGGAATAATTACAGGACTGTGTTTGTGGCGGATTATATGGTCTATATCAGGAACGAAGCTACGGGATCTGCCCGCTTAAATAAGATCGCAAGAGGCATAGTCTTCAGATATTGCCCCTTCAGAGCGGAAAAGAGGGAGGCCATGAAGGCAAATCCCCTTTATGCGGATCTGATCGAAAAGTACGGGATAAAGCAAAAGGGAAAGATCCATCTCATACAGGTCATGATGCAGAAGATAAAGAAGATGGAGGCTTCCGTTCCGGAAACGATCACAAGGCAGCTTGAGTATCTGAAGACCTGAAGTTAAGGATCGGGAAACTATTCAGGACAGGCAGGTTTTAAGGAGGGAAATCTTGGAATCCGAAAATACCTTGGCAAACAATATGATAACGACCTATGGCAGGGAGCTGGAGATGCTCTTTGCCTACATCCCGTATTTTTCCGGGAAGGACAACGTATTCGCGAAGAAATATGACGGAGCCCAGGGGGAATCGAATCTTAACTTCCCCGTATTTGATTCCGTGCTCCTGGATTTTGTGAAGAAGGCTTCCAAGACCAGCCTTATGAACAGAAATTATCCCTATGTCTATTCCAGGAACAGGATAAGGACCCATGAGGATGAGAGAAAGTTCATCAAAAACTGCACCATAAGGAATGTGGATGACTTAAGGGGCTTTCTTTCAAAGTATGTCCTGGAGGGAATGCACCGGGGTCCTGCCTGGGCAGAGGGAGCAAATGAAGGGATCTATCTGGCGGTCTTAAGTAAATTTAAGGAAATGATGGATTTTTACAGAAAGCCCAGATGACAGTGTTTTTGAGGAACAGAGGATAAGATGGTAAGACGGATTTTTGTTGAAAAAAAGCAACCCTATGCGGTTCATGCGGCTGAGCTGCAGCATGAGATACACGAATTCCTGGGACTGAAGTCGGTTAAGGTAAGGTATCTCATCCGCTATGATATTGAGAACATCAGTCCCGAGGTATATAAAAGGGCCTGCAAATGCGTATTTTCTGAGCCTCCCGTGGATATACTCCGGGAAGAGAGCTTCGAATACGGCAGGGATGATAAAGTATTTGCGGTGGAAGCCCTTCCGGGTCAGTTCGATCAGAGAGCGGATTCCGCTGAGCAGTGCATAAGATTCTTAAAGGGCAGTGAGGAAGCCATAGTCCGCACCGCTGAGGTCTATGTGCTGTCCGGCATAAAGAGCGACCGGGAATTAAAGCTCATTAAGGACTACGTGATGAATCCCGTGGATTCCAGGATAGCCGGCGTAAAAAAAGGAACTACCTTAAAGCAGGACTATCCGGAGCCCGGGGATATAGAGATCATAAAGGGATTCAGGACCATGGGGGATGAGGATTTTGAAAAGCTCTATAACTCCCTTAATCTCGCCATGACACTGAAGGATCTTCAGCATATCAGGACCTATTTCAGGGATAAGGAAAAAAGGGATCCCTACATGACGGAGATCAGGGTGCTTGATACATACTGGTCCGACCACTGCCGCCATACCACCTTCCTTACGGAATTAAAGGATGTAAAGATCCCGGAGGGTTATTATGCGGCTCCAATAAAGAGGGCCTGGGAGAGATATCTTTCCGCCAGGGATGAGGTTTACGGTGAAAGAGTCTCGGAAAAGGGAGGCGACAAGTTCATCTGCCTTATGGACATAGCCACCATGGGGGCCAGAAGCTTAAAAAGAAAGGGACTTCTTCAGGATGAGGAGGAGTCAAATGAGATAAACGCCTGCTCCATAGTGGTGCCGGTGGAATTAAAGGACGAAAAGGGTGCGAAGTACAGGGAAAACTGGCTCGTGATGTTTAAGAACGAGACCCACAATCATCCCACTGAGATAGAGCCCTTCGGCGGAGCGGCTACCTGCATAGGCGGAGCCATAAGAGACCCGCTCTCCGGAAGATCTTACGTATATGCCGCCATGCGCGTTA
>CADBTX010000034.1 GCA_902797705.1 uncultured Lachnospiraceae bacterium
AGGAATCCTGTCCGGATAATTCAAGAATCTTGTCCGGATGTTACAGGAATGCTGTCCGGGTGTAACAAGAATCATCAGTTCCGGCTGCTCACACGGCAGTATCCAAAAATATTCCCCATCTTGCACCTCCATATCTGCACCAAAAAACAGATGCAGGTTTTACCGGCATCTGTTTTTTAGCTCATTTATATACATTTTAATTCTTATTGATTACAAATATTCATACATCCTCACAGCGTACTCCCCGAAAAAAGGAAGAACAAGGCTTATATAGCCATAACCTTCATCTCTGATTATACCCCGCTTTAGAAGCCTGTCTCTGTACGGCGAATATTCATTATGCTTTATCCCTGTAATCATCTTTATTTCTTCAGCCTTACCCGTTTCAGATTTTGCAATCCCGTATACGATGAGCCTGTCTCTTTGTGATAATTCTGACCATACTTTTTCATATACGTAATCCTCCAAATGTCTTTTTACATCGGGTATCGCTTTTTTATAATCTCCATTTTCCACCCAAGTATAATATCCCATCACCTGAAAGGCAAAGGAATATCCCAAAGTCAATTTCGCCATTTGCAGGGCATCGTTCACATCAAGTCCAAAGACCGATCTATAATTCTCACTTATTGTTCCCAAATTCAATGGTTTTAATTCAATCCGCGGAGCACGGTATAGAAACGTAAGATTCTTCTCATTTCTCAAACTGTTGATATTCTCATATAGACCGGTCATAAGTAAAAACACCGGCAGATCCTTCCTTAATAAGATTTGGAATACACTGGAGAATTCTCTCATGTGCACGTTGTTTACAACCTCATCTATGCAAATGAGAACTCTTTTTTTGTGCTTTTTCAGGCTTTCAAGCATCTTTGTCAGAGCAACCTGTATGTTCGTTATAGGGACACTACCTGAAACCTCCAGTCCTATCCCCCAAAAAGAAAGATTTATACTGGCTTTCTGAAACATTAATGCAAGCTTATTTTCACTTGCCAACTGTTCCGCAAGATCTCTTAACAGATCCGTCGCTGAACTGAGTTCAATAACTATCCATTTATCATCCTTACCAAGTGCAGATGCTACTTCAGTCATAAAGACAGTTTTTCCGCAGCCTCTTAAACCCGTTATCATATAAACAGGCTGTCCTGATTTCTCCGCATTAAAGTTTTCAATAACCTCGGATGACTGTGCCGATCGTGATATCAGTTGATCCGGCTCCTTTCCAAATATAAGCATGTATGGATTCTGTGACATTTTGTTTTTCATCCGAACAACCTCTTTTATCATCTTTTATCACTTTGAATTCATTTATCACTTTTTATCACTTGAATCTAATTTATCACATTATATCATTATGTCAATTCTATAAAAAAAGCGGACACAGGAACCACTCCTGCATCTGCTTTTGAAAAATCATATGTTATCTGAATTCATCACGCCTCAAACTTATACCCCATCCCCCAGATAGTCTTTATACACTCTCCCTTTTCGCCCATTTTGGCGCGGAGCTTTTTTACATGGGTATCGATAGTGCGGGCATCTCCGAAATAGTCGTAGTTCCAGACGTTATTAAGGATCTTTTCCCTGGATAACGCGATGCCCTTATTTGACATGAAATAGAGAAGGAGTTCGAACTCCTTAAACGACAGTTCCACGGGATTTCCGTCTATAGTTACAGAATGCGCGGCCTGATCCAAAACGATGCCGCTTGCTTCAAGCTTTTCTCCGGAATCCGTCGGATTCGAACGCCGGAGCAGGGCGTCGACCCTTGCAACAAGGATCTTTGGAGAGAAGGGCTTTGAGATATATTCATCAGCCCCGAGATCGAAGCCCTGAAGCTCATCCCTCTCCTCTCCCTTGGCAGTGAGCATGATGACAGGCACCTTTGAGTATTCCCTTATCTCCTTTAAGACCTGCCACCCGTCCATTTTCGGCATCATCACATCGGTGATCACAAGGTCAATGTCATTTATTTCGAAGAACTTATCGACCGCCTCCGCACCGTCTGCCGCCTCAATTATCACATATCCCTTCTTTGACAGAAAATCTCCAACAAGCTTTCTCATCCTGCTTTCGTCATCTGCCACGAGGATCTTAACCTGCTCCATGACCAATACTCCTTATGATCAGTGCCCGTCCCTGTGCATCGAGAATTTATCCATGGGATAATCTTTAAGATTATCCAGTATCTTCCTCTCATCAGCCTGGGCAAGAAGTGCTTCCCTGGGCTTATTTATATCGCTGATATTCTTGTGCCGTGAAGGTCCTCCTACGCAGCCTCCGGGACAAACCATACCCTCTATAAAGTCCTCCGGCAGCTTTCCTGCTTTCAAAAGAGCCAGGGCTCTCTTGCATTCCATACCGCCTGCGGCCTTATGAAGCTTGATCTCTGAAGTATCCTCTCCACGTTCCTGCATGCACTCTATAACGGCATTTGCAACTCCGCCGCTGCCGGCAAAGCGTTTGCCCCAGATGGATGACTCCTGATAGCCCTCTTCAACGGCTTCAAACTTGATATCCTTTGAGCGCATGAGTGCCCTGAGTTCACCGTAGGTGATAACATAATCCGCATTGTCCTTAACTGACTTATCCTGAGCCTCTGATTTCTTCGCGATACAGGGACCGATAAATACAGTCACACAGCCCGGCCTCACGGTCTTCAGATATCTGGACACTGCGCACATGGGCGACACTGTCGATGACATGTTTTCCTTATACTGCTCGGGGAAATGCTTCTTAAGCATGTTTATGAAGGCAGGACAGCAGGAGGTTGTCATCTTACGGCCCTCCTTATAGGCTTCCGACCATTCTTCCGCTTCGTATGCTGCGGTCATGTCTCCGCCGAGCCCCACCTCTATCATGTCGGCAAATCCCATCTTCTTTAAGCCTTCCCTTATGGCAGCCATGGTGATGTCCTCACCGAACTGACCCTCTGTAGCCGGGGCACACATTGCGATAACTTCCTTGCCGGCCTTTATCTCCTTGATGATGTCCACTAAGAAGGTTTTGCTCCCGATGGCCGCGAAGGGGCAGCTGTGGATACAGTGACCGCACTGAATGCACTTATCCTCATCTATCTTGCAATATCCGTATTCATCATAGGTTATAGCATCCACAGGGCAGGCCTTCTTACAGGGCCGTTCCAGATGAACGATGGCTCCGTAGGGGCAGGCCTTGGCACAGAGCCCGCATTCCTTACACTTTGCGGGATCGATGTGCATGTGGGTATCACCTGGCTTGATGGCCTCAAACTTACAGCTGCTGAGGCAGGGCTTACCCATGCAGAAACGGCAGTTGTCCGTTACGGAATAGGCCGATATGGGGCACTCGTCACAGGCAGGGTCGATGACCTGTACTATATTTTTGGAATGCGGATTATAGGAGGGAGCCTTGGCGTTTGCAAGCTTTACCCTCTGTCTCACGATCTCCCGCTCCTTATAAATACAGCAGCGGTACTCGGGCTTCGGCCCGGGTATCATCCTAAGGATAAGTTCCTCCACGTGTTCGGGGTCGTTTTTCCCCTCCCACTCAAGGCGGCACACCTCCTCCATGACATTGTGCTTAAATCTGTTCATTCCTGCGTCATTGGTTATTCGTCTCGGCATCTTCTGTGTTCTCCAATCCTAATCTTTTTTCCTCGTCCCGGACTCTCTGCTCCCTTTCCTTCAGATCGTCTTCCCACTCGGCGTATTTATTTACCAAATTATTCTCATAATTAATGATATTGGGATTATCAGACTTGGTGGCAATGATAAACATGGCGACCACTGCGATAAGGAGCACCACATTGAATACTGCGGATACAAAGAAACGCTCCTCATAGGGGTTCTTTTTCTTTGCCGGAATGACCTTCCTCTTCGGAAGCTCACCCTCCTCGGAAAGACCCTTTCCAAGTGAGTACATCTGATTTAATTCGAGGGGCCTGACACTGTCGTTATCAATGCTGTCACTTGAAAGAAGGAAGTCCCTGACTTCCTTTAAGAAGCCGAATCCCACAGGAGTCACAAAGATCCTGTTAGCCAGCATTTTGTTATAAATAGTAAGCACACTCTCGGGATTATCCCTGTTCATGTGTGCTTCTATATAAGCGATCTTCTTTTGTTCATCTCTCGCCTTGTCGGCATCCGCCGTAGAATGAAAGTGGTATCCACCGACAACGAGATCGTCTGTATCGGGCATGTCTCGACTCTCAGATCTTAAATTCCCTGAACACCATATCTGTCCGGAATCCGAAGGACTCTGAACAGACATAAAACTAAAAAGATTATAATAAAAAACACCCGCAGGGGCAAGTGCCCGATACAGGTGCATATAATAGCGAGAAAGAGATTCGAACTCTTGACACCACGGGTATGAACCGTGTGCTCTAGCCAACTGAGCTATCTCGCCGGATGATGGGACCTATAGGGCTCGAACCTATGACCCTCTGCTTGTAAGGCAGATGCTCTCCCAGCTGAGCTAAGATCCCATGTACTCTGTTACGCCCTCGCGTTCCAAAGAAAAGAGGGACGCACAACGCAGTTGATTATAAAGAATCCCTCACCTTTTGTCAAGTCTTCTCTCGGAAGTTGAACGAGCTGCGAAGGCTCCACGCTTTACGTGACTACCCAGCCCTGTGTATTCTGCTGTATCCATATAATACAGTCAGGTATAAAGA
>CADBTX010000035.1 GCA_902797705.1 uncultured Lachnospiraceae bacterium
CTCTTCGTAGTGATGATGCCGTCCGCCACTGTACTGGTTTTAATATAATCCAGAGCCACATCTCTGGATGAAAGGCCATTAATGAGGTCAACATGAACCATCGCGGTCCGGCCGGCGTCATGTATTCTTTTTACAATGTCCGGTATGGTGCAGATGTCTCCGTATAGGACAAAGATCACGCTTGATTCACTTGTAAGAGATAGTTGAAGCCCTTCGTCATCCTTGACGGCAGCTATTATGGGATTGTCTTCAACCTGTTCAACAAACGCCCTGCACATTTCGACTCCGTTCCGCGAGGGCCCTCTGACATGAACTATGGGATTCTACCCTTTTGTGATCCCTGAGGCACCCACGTATTTAAATAAAAATAAGAACATGAACTACATAGCAGCTTCCTGCCGATTTATAGCCACGTTCTCTCGTCTCATAGGCACCTCGATTCAACTGATGAGATGACTATAACACCATGTTGTTAAAAATGCAATACAAAAATTAAAAAAAGACCAATAAAGTATAAAAAAATACTAAAGGGTTGCGGCTTTGCGGGCAATAATCACGGAAAAATCACTACATTCCCCGTCATTCCGTCACTCCTGCGAGAAATATTGTATAAAATCCATCACCCGCCGGCTCTTCACCGCCATCTTCTCCTCTGTCCTGAAATGCGAGACCACGTAACCCTTATCCTCCGCATCATGGATACTGTCGATCTCGGAGCTGTCCTTTATGAAGTAGGGATGGACCATTATCTCCATATTCCTTCCGGAAAGGGCCTTAGAGCGCTTTTTTGCCGAAAGCACCCGCAGCATATTGTTTTCCGTCATCTTTCCGGAAAACAGGATGCAGCCGAAGTCTGCTGTATGTCCGGAAAGCTCCCTTCGGAACCTTATGAGATCGATGTCGGAAAACAGTATGAGGAGCAGACTCTTTATGAGTCCGAAGGGCTGAAAATGATCAAAGCCCTTAAGTCCCTTATAAAGCCTCAGATCATCCTTTGTGATACGGATATAATCGAGTTTCAGTCCCTTCTCCCGGATAAGCTCCATAATGACCCCGAAGATCATGGGTACCATGTGGATATGGCGGTGGCTGTCTATACGTATGCCCCTTTGATCCATATAGGGCAGGGCCCGGTCTATCTGCGCCGAAAGCTCGCGTTTTACGGCATTTCTGTATTTTGAGCGGTAAAAGGGGATAAGTGAGATCAGTATGTATCTAAGCCAGGTAATATTGAAATAGCCCTCTTTATCCGTGAGTACGGAAACCCCGGTAAGAGCCCGGCCCGTTATGAGATCCAGATGAACGGAAAGGAATACCGGCTTTTTGCACTCATCCTTAAGGATCTCCATACATTCTTCGAAATAAGGGCTGTCCGGCATAATACTCGTGCCGTTTACCGAGCCTAAGTTGATGCACTCTATGATATCCCGGGAAGCGCCGGGACTTATGCAGAAGTCGTCAGCGTGAACCTCGATCATTTCCATTCCCCGCCTTTCCTTCTCCGGGATCGTCGCTTAATAAAACGCTTACAAAATACCTGGGACGCCTCTTTGACTCCATATAGGTCCTGCCAATGTATTCCCCCAGTATACCCAGGGACAGGAGCTGCACTCCTCCCAGAAGCCAGATGCTTATGGTCAGGGTGGACCATCCGGGAACCGTGGCTCCCCTTACATGGTCGTAAATGGTAAGACCCATCATCACAAGGGATACGAGAAAAGCCAGGATCCCGAACATGAATACCAGTCTCAAAGGCTGTATGGAAAAGGAGGTGATGCCGTCAAGAGCCAGAGAGATCATCTTCTTCAGGGTGTACTTGGAACTTCCCGCCTCTCTCCTGCTCACATGGAAGTATACGCTGTCGCTCTTAAAGCCTATATCCGGAACCAGCCCGCGGATAAAGAGATTATGCTCCTTATATTCCGAGAGCGCCGCCACAGCCCTTGAGGTCATAAGCCTGTAATCCGCGCTCTGGGGAATGATGTGTACCCCCAGGGCATTCATAAGACCGTAATACATGGTGGCCGTGCTTCTCTTAAAAAAGCCGTCAGTATCCCTGGAATCCCTGATCCCGTACACGATATCCGCCCCCTCCCTCATTTTACCGAGGAATTCCGGAAGGGCATTTATATCCTGCTGAAGATCCGCGTCTATGGTCACCATGCAGTCGGCCCCTTCCTTCAGGGCTGCCTCCATACCGGCAAAAATAGCGGTCTGATGGCCGTAATTCTTTGCGAGTTTTAGTCCTGAATAGACATGATCCTCTTCATGAAGGGAGGCTATGATGTCCCAGGTCCCGTCCTTTGAGCCGTCGTCCACAAAAAGGATGCGGCTTTCCGGAGAGACCGGATCTTCAGCCTGAGAGACAAGGGACCGGAGAACCTCACGGACCCTTTCCGCACTTCTAAAAAGAATCTCTTCTTCGTTATAGCAGGGTAAGATTATATAGAGCTTTTCCGCCATGGAGACCTTCCTTAAGCCTTTTCCTTCTCTGCAGGAAGAGATGTCCTGCGATAGAGGTACCAAGCCGCATAAAGATAGGCGAAGAGGTACATAAGGCTCATATGCTGGTAATTTAACAGATTGTCACCCATATGGAAGAGATAGCTTCCGTAGGTGAATATCGGACAGAGATTCATGATGACCGCCGTTGGGGCCAGCTTTAGATCTATAGCCAGAGCGTACATGCTGAGTATTATTATTGCGAGATAGTCATATCTCTCATGCATGGCGGGAAGGA
The DNA here is from genome assembly GCA_902797705.1 of uncultured Lachnospiraceae bacterium. Classification (GTDB taxonomy): domain Bacteria; phylum Bacillota; class Clostridia; order Lachnospirales; family Lachnospiraceae; genus NK4A144. The sequence continues at coordinate 2,741 of CADBTX010000035.1, forward strand.
ACATCACACAGGTCATCACGAAGAATCCCGCGATCGCAAACATGAGCCGCTCGTCCAGCCTGTCCCTTCTCCTCATAAGGAAGCAGGCTATCAGCACCAGCACCGTCAGAGTTATCATAAGTGCCGGCACCGTCATGGCTTCATAGCTGTCTATGCCGAGAATATAGATATTGGGGAAGCCAATGCTCATCTTTGCCACATCCGTCTGCCTGAAATAGACAAGATACGTAGCCGCCGGAGACCTGCCGCAGATAAGGGCGGGAATGCCCGCAGCAAGATACAGTCCCGGGAACCACAGGAATTTCAGGATGCTGAATTCGTGGTAGCAGATATACATGGCTATCAGGAAGGGCACGAAAAACAGGGTCTGAAGCTTGAAAATAAAGGCGATCCCGAAAAATATAAAGGCCGGATCGTATTTTTTCTTAAAAAAGAAATAGAGGCCGATAAAGATAAATGAGGTATAAAATGCATCACACTGCTTCCAGAGGGAGCCGTTCAGCATGGCCATGGGGAGATAGAGCATCATGGCGGCGGCAAAGGCAGACCTCACCTTATTTCCGCCGGTAAGATGATTCAGTATCTTGAACATGAAGAGCGCCCCCAGATACTCGCCGAATACGGAAACGACAGAGATCCAGATGCCCTCGTCAAATATGGGGATCACTGAGATGATTGCCAGGATGATGTTATAGGGCACATAGTAGTCCCCGATGGTACGGCTCAGCCCTTCCCGGACCCCAAGCTCCCTGTAGTAATCCACCCAGACCCGGAGAAATCCCCGGAAGTCCCCGGAAATATAGTCTCCGTTAAACTTAAAGGTGATGAGCTTGTACCTTATCACCAGAGAAAACAGCACGATAACAGCCACCGCTATCTCATAGATGTGGTTTTCAATGATATTGATCAGTACTTTGTCAAGAGGGGTAAGCCCCTTCTTTTCATTTTGTTCCATCTTAACTCTCCGAATGCAGCTCCTGCAGCGATCTTACAGCCGGATCACCGGAGCGCTTTATCTCCCTTATACCCTCTGCCGCTGCTCTTGCCGCTGCGATCGTGGTGATATAGGGGATCCTGGCCTTTATGGCATCCTTCCGGAGATAGCTGTCGTCATGCATGGATTCCTTACCCACGGGAGAATTGATGATAAGGTCGATGCTGCCGTTGATTATAAGATCCCTGACATCGGGCCGTCCTTCGTAATTCTTGTTCACGTGCTCCACCGGCACTCCGGCTTCCGCTATCCTCTTGCAGGTCTCACCTGTAGCGTAGATCTTGAAGCCGTCTTCATGGAAGGATCTGGCGATCTCTGCAGCCGCAGGCTTGTCCTCCTTATTTACGGATATCAGCACCGCGCCCTCCATGGGAAGAGGCGACTTTGTGGCTTCCGCCGCCTTGATAAAGGCCTCTCCCGGAGTCTCCGCAAGACCCAGCACCTCTCCTGTGGAACGCATTTCCGGACCCAGTACGGGATCCACCTCAGGGAACATATTGAAGGGAAATACCGCTTCCTTCACGCCGTAATAGGGGATGTTCCTGTGTTTAAGCTCCGGCACGGGGGACTTTCTGCCTGTAAGATCAGAGGTTATGATATCTATGGCGATCGGCACCATCCTTATGGCGCAGACCTTTGACACCAAAGGCACCGTACGGGATGCTCTGGGATTTGCCTCCAGAACGTAGACCTTCCCGTCCTCTATGGCGTACTGCATGTTCATGAGTCCCACCACGTTCATCTCCGTGGCGATCCGCTTTGTGTAATCCCTTATGGTCTCAAGGGACTTTTCGTCAATATGCTTTGAGGGAATGATGCAGGCGCTGTCTCCGGAATGGATACCCGCCAGCTCAATATGCTCCATCACGGCAGGCACGAAGGCGTCATGTCCGTCACTTATGGCATCCGCCTCGCACTCCATGGCATTATGAAGGAATCTGTCGATAAGGATGGGACGGTCGGGCGTCACTCCCACCGCAGCGTTCATGTAATCCCTCATGCTCTCATCATCCCTTACGACCTCCATGCCTCTTCCGCCAAGGACATAGGAAGGACGCACCATTACAGGATATCCGATCCTGTGGGCAAGCTCCGTGGCCTCTTCCACATTGACAGCCATTCCCGATTCCGGCATGGGTATATTGAGCTTATCCATGACCCGTCTGAACTGGTCACGGTCTTCCGCCAGATCTATGACAGCGGGAGAAGTGCCGAGGATCCTGACCCCGTATCTCTCAAGCTCGGAGGAAAGGTTCAGGGGAGTCTGTCCGCCGAACTGGGCGATCACTCCCACCGGCTTCTCCTTATTGTAAATACTTAAAACATCCTCCAGTGTCAGAGGCTCAAAATACAGCCGGTCACTGGTATCGTAATCCGTGGACACGGTCTCCGGATTACAGTTGATTATGATCGTTTCAAAGCCCAGCTTCTTTAATGACTGGGCCGCATGAACGCAGCAATAGTCAAATTCTATGCCCTGCCCTATCCTGTTGGGGCCTCCCCCGAGTATCAGGATCTTCTTTTTACCGTTATCGATGCTCTCTGTGTCCTCGGGGAGACAGTAGCTGGAATAGTAATAAGCCGCGTCCTCCGTGCCGCTTACATGTACCTTATCCCACTTTTCCCTGCAGCCGAAGCCTTCTCTTTCCTTCCTTATGGCCTCCTCGGAAACCCCCAGGATCTCCGAAAGATACTTATCGGAGAATCCGTCCTGCTTGGCCTTTATAAGGGCTTCCTTCCCGGGAACCCTTCCCTTGAAGGAACGGATAAGTTCCTCCTCTTCCTCCACCAGTTCCTTCATCTCACGGATAAAGTATTCCTTTACGGATGTGATCTTATTTATCTCTTCAATGCCGGCGCCCTTCCTTAAGGCCTCATACATAATGAAATGCCGCTCTGAGGAAGCGCTCCTTAAAAGGTTCAGCAGTTCTTCCTTTGACTTTTTGTCGTAATCCTTCACATGGCCGAGGCCGTATCTTCCCTTTTCAAGGGAACGGACAGCCTTCTGGAAAGCCTCCTTGTAGTTCTTTCCGATACTCATGACCTCGCCCACGGCCCTCATCTGGGTACCGAGCTTATCCTCCACGCCCTTGAATTTTTCAAAGGCCCAGCGGGCAAACTTGACCACCACGTAATCACCGTCCGGCTTGTATTTGTCAAGCGTACCGTACTTCCCGCAGGGAAGCTCATCAAGGGTGAGGCCTGCCGCAAGCTTTGCTGACACCAGCGCGATGGGGAAGCCCGTAGCCTTGCTGGCAAGAGCAGAGGACCTGGAGGTCCTGGGATTTATCTCTATAACGATGACACGGCCGCTCTTCGGATCATGGGCGAACTGCACATTGGTGCCCCCTATGACTCCGATATGTTCCACGATGGAATAGGCCTGTCTCTGAAGCTCCTGCTGCAGTTCCTCTGAAATGGTGAGCATGGGCGCCGTACAGAAGGAGTCGCCGGTATGGACTCCCACCGCATCCACATTCTCTATGAAGCAGACGGTGATCATATTGTTCTTGCTGTCACGGACTACCTCCAGCTCCAGTTCCTCCCAGCCCAGTATCGATTCCTCCACCAGCACCTGATGGATAAGGGAGGCCTGAAGTCCTCTTTCACACACCGTCTTCAGTTCCTCTTTATTGTATACGAAGCCGCCTCCCGCGCCTCCCATGGTGTAGGCAGGTCTGAGCACCACGGGATAACCGAGCTCCTCCGCGATCTCCAGAGCCTCTTCCACCGAATAGCAGGCCTTTGAACGCGCCATTTCTATACCAAGCTCGTTCATGGTCTTTTTGAACTCGATCCTGTCCTCTCCCCGTTCAATGGCATCCACCTGAACTCCGATGACCTGAACCCCGTACTTGTCCAGAACGCCCTTTTTATAGAGCTCCGAGCAGAGGTTCAGTCCCGACTGCCCGCCCAGATTCGGAAGCAGTGCATCCGGCCTCTCTTTTTCGATGATCTTCTCCACCCGTTCCACATTAAGCGGCTCAATATAGGTTTCATCCGCCATTTCCGGATCTGTCATGATGGTGGCGGGGTTTGAATTAACCAGCACCAGCTCATATCCAAGACTCCGAAGGGCCTTACAGGCCTGGGTCCCGGAATAATCGAATTCACAGGCCTGGCCTATAACAATGGGGCCGGAGCCGATTATCATTACTTTTTTGATGTCATTTCTGCGAGGCATTTTTTCTCTCCTGTATTCTTTATTCGTATTGCCAAAATCCCGCCCCTTCCGCGGGGAAAGTCATCGTATCAGAGCTCCGGCACCAGCTGGTTCTCATAGATCTGCTCGTAGCTCTGCCTTTTGACCATCAGGGCATGACGGCCCTCCTTTACCAGCACTGCAGCCGGCAGAGGGTTATTGTTGTAATTTGAAGCCATGGAATAACCGTAGGCTCCGGTGGAATAAACGGCCACGATGTCGCCGCTTTCAATGCTTCCCGGAACCGGAAGATCCCTTATTATGATATCTCCGGATTCACAGCACTTACCGCAGATCGTCACCTTCTCCTCAGTGGGTTCATCTGCTTTATTTGCGACGCAGCCCGTATATACCGCGTCATATAAGGGAACCCTGATATTATCCCCCATTCCGCCGTCTATGGATACGTACTTCCTGACATTTTTTATCTCCTTTATCTGTCCCACGGTATAAAGGGTTATCCCGGCTTCGGCGATGATGCTGCGCCCGGGCTCGATGGCCACAGCGGGTCTTTCAACCCCCATGTCCTCCGACCACTCCTTTATCCTTTCCACCATGGGATCCAGGAAGAAGGAATAGGGCTTTCTCTCTTCGTCCACGTAGGTAGCCCCGAATCCGCCGCCAAGGTTCATCTCATGCACGTCCGCCCCCAGCCTTCTCTTTATCTCCGTTGCGGTAGTGAGCATGACTTCAAGGGATTCCATGTACTCCTTTGTGGTGAAAAGCTGTGAACCGATATGCATGTGGAGCCCGTGGAATTCCGTGTAGGGTGAATCAATGACACTCTTTATCACCGGATATAAAACATCATCCTCCATAGGTATGCCGAACTTGGAATCCAACTTCCCCGTTATGATGTAATCATGGGTGGAGGCCGCCACTCCGGGAGTGATACGCACCACCACCTTCACCTTTTTACCGTGCTTTTTGCAGGCTTCTTCAATGAGAGGAAGCTCCGCAGTGCCGTCCAGTATGAAGCGCTCCACTCCGTAGCCCACCGCCAGATCTATCTCCGACGGCAGCTTGTTATTTCCGTTAAACTCTATCCTGTCCGCAGGGAAATTGACGGACATCGCCACCGCCAGCTCTCCGCCGCTCACAACATCTATGGAAAGGCCCGACTTTTCAATAAGCTTATACATTCCCCTGGTACAGAATGCCTTCGAAGCATAGGCCACACGGCAGTTGCCGTGCTTTTCGATAAAATCCCTCTTAAGCTCCGCAAATCTCATCTCTATATCGCTCTGTGAAAAAACATAGAGGGGGGTGCCGTACTCCTTCGCAAGAAGCGTAGTGTCACAGCCGTCAAAAAACAATTTTCCATCTCTGATCTCTTTGAACATCCGGTTTCTCTCCTTTTCTCCTTCCGGTCAACTGTTCAACCCCTTATATCACTCTACTGCCTCAGCCCTTGATATCACTGCTTCCTCAAGGGTCCTTGCAGCTTCCTCAGCCCTGTCTCTTCCGGCATCATCCACGGCGTAGAAATAAAACTTGATCTTCGGCTCCGTGCCCGAAGGACGCATAGCAAACCAGAGTCCCCGCTCCAGATAGAAGATCAGCACGTTTGAAGCCGGGATATCCTCATAACCCTTTAGAAAATCCCGTTTTTCCAATACCCGGAAGCTGCCGAAGGATCCGATGTCCGAATCCCGGAAAACATCCATGATCCGGCCTATCCTCTCCTGTCCTTCTTTTCCCTTTAATACAAAGGACTTCTGCCTGTCGGAAAAATAGCCGTATTTCCCGTATATCTCCAGGAGCTTTTCATAAAGCCCCAGTCCCTTACGTCTGTAATAACCTGCCATTTCGGAGATCAGCATTCCCGCTGCCACTCCGTCCTTATCCCTGACCTTCTCTCCCGGGGCGCAGCCTATGCTTTCCTCATAGCCGAAGAAATAGTCAAAGCCCTTTTCCTGAAGCTCCGGTATCCGCCCGCAGATATTCTTGAACCCCGTCAGGGCTTCAAATACCTTTATGCCGTAGTCCTCACATATCCTCCGGCCCAGATCTCCCGTAACTATGGATTTTATCATGGCGGATCTTTCCGGAAGCAGACCCTTCTCCTTTTTGCTCTCCGCCAGATAGTTGATGATAAGGCCTCCGGTCTGGTTGCCGTTTAGGGGGATATACCTGTTCCCGTCCCTTACCTCTATCGCCATCCTGTCCGAATCGGGATCCGTGGCGATAAGGACCTCCGCATCATATCTTTCCCCGTACTCCTCTGCCAGGGCAAAGGCCTTCGGCTCCTCGGGGTTGGGGAAGGGCACCGTGGTAAATTCCGGGTCCGGATCCTCCTGCTCTTTTACCATATGGAAGTTCTCAAAGCCCCTTTCCTTCATGATACGGGAAAGAGGGATGCTGCCGGCTCCGTTTAAGGGAGTGTAGACTATGGAAACCTTCCTGTCAATTTCATCATCATCTCTCTGCCTTAAGGTCATAACATAGTCCAGGTACTTCCTGTCCATGTCTTCCCCCAGCGTTACGAGAAGTCCCTTTTTCGCGGCCTCCTCCTCAGAAAGGATGTCTACACTGTCAAAAAAGCTGTATTTCTGTATCTCTTTAAGGATCCCGTCCGAAACACTCCCGGATATCTGGGCTCCGTCCTCCCAGTACACCTTATAACCGTTATACTCCTTGGGGTTGTGGCTGGCTGTCATATTTACGCCGGACACTGCATTAAGCTCCCTTATGGCGAAGGAGAGCTCGGGAGTCGGCCGGAGAGAAGGGAAGATATACACCTTTATCCCCATGGCGTTAAGTATCCCCGCAGCGAGATATGAAAACTCCTTTGAGTGATAGCGGCAGTCGTAGGCAAATACCACTCCCCGGGACTTATCCAGCCCGGATTTCAGGATATAATCACCTATGCCTCTGGTGGCCTTTGCCACGGTCAGGTCGTTCATCCTGTTGCTGCCGGCTCCGGTGATCCCCCGGAGTCCTGCGGTGCCGAATACTATCTCCTGATAGAAGCGGTCTATGATCTCCTCATCATTGCCCTCAATGGAAAGCAGCTCCTCCCTCATGGGGTCCCCGTGGGAAAGACTGCTTAACCAGATTTTGTATTCTTCAAAGGGATCCCTCATGATCGGCCTCCTTTTCAGGTGTATTAAGGATCCAGCTGGCTTTCTCCGCCCTTAAGAGCCTGAGCCCGCCGTCATCCATCCATACTTCCGGCATATTTCTTGATAAAAAGGCAAGAGCTCCCTCTGAAACGGAATAAGCCCCTGCCCTGTCAAAGCACAAAATATCCCCCGGTTTAAGCTCCGGGAGCATTACATTTCTGATAAGCACATCTGCCGTAGTGCAGAGACTGCCTGCAATGCAGTACTCTTTTCCCTCTTTTCCGGCATCTCCTTTTCCTGTGGAAAAGATCTCCTCTTCGCTGCGGATCACAGAGACCGGAGGAATCTTCATCCCCATGTTCTGAGCGTGGTATTTGACCTGATGCACCCCTCCGTCGCAGATAACGTAATTCACTCCTCCGTTACTCTTTACATCCATGACCTTTGTAAAGTAACGGCCGGAAGGGGCCGCGAGAAAGCGTCCCATCTCTATCCCCGTCCTGTATTTCCCGGCGAATTCCAGGATACGTCCGGAAACAAGGTTCAGAAGCTCCCTGTCCTTTTCCTCACAGGGCTCTTCGTAATATTCGGCAGAAAGCCCGGGACCGTATTCCACCAGGGAGGGGATAAAACCCCTGTCCTTTTCTGCCTTCGTAAGGAGCCCTTCCAGATTGGAAAGATCCCTTTCTATCTGCTTTTGCTTATTCTTTGCGGTGCCGGAGTAATAGTGTATCCCCACGATCTCCACATTATATCTGTCCCTTTCGGAAAGAATGTCCATGATGTCCTCTTCCGACATCCCGAACTGGTTTCCGGAAGAAAGCCTGAGCAGTACCTTAAGGCTTTTTTCCCTTCCTTCCCCAGCCTTTGCAATAAGGGAAAAGTGGCCCTTGCTCTCCGCCGTCAGTATATCCGCGCCGTAGAGCACCGCTTCCCCGACATCCGTCTCTTCCTTCATGACGCCGGAATAGATGATCCTTTTCCCCTCTATATCCATAGCTTTACATATGGACAGTTCTCCGGGACTGCATACCTCCACATGACGGATAAGGCTCTCGTCCGGAAGGGCAACTAAAAGAAAAGGATTGGCCTTTATCGAAAAGGTCAGATCCAGTTCCTTAAAAACGCTCTTAACCAAAGCCGCTCTCGTCCGGAAGCGGTCTGCATCAAAAATATAGCGTGGTGTTTTCATCAGGCTTCCTGCAGCCTCTCGATCAGTTCTTCCAGAGCATCAAGAGAATTGAAATTATCAGCCGTAAGATCCTTGGGGGATATCTCCACATCAAATTCATCATCCAGCTCCGCCACTATCTGGACGATGTCGAAGGATTCCAGTATATTCCCGCTTACCAGCTCCTTCTCATTTTCAAAATCCACGTCAGGTCTTACCTCACTTAAGATCTCTAAAAGTTTTTCCCTCATACGCTTTTCCTCCCGGAAGTCTATTTTGACTAATCGCTCCCAAAATTCCTGTCCCCGGCTAAGTTCTTCCCCGGCGGCAATTTCTTTTGGAGCCTTATTCAGTGTATCATATTTCTGAGTACATTAAAATCCGTTTTTCCATTGGGGAGAAGGGGCAGGCTTTCAAGGTTCTTTATCTTCCTCGGCACCATGAACCCCGGAAGTTTATCTCTCAGCGCGAGAGCCACTTCCCTCGTATTCTTTTCCCCTTCGTAGAAAAAC
>CADBTX010000036.1 GCA_902797705.1 uncultured Lachnospiraceae bacterium
CTGTCCTTCTGGTGGTCGTAGAGCTTATACATCTTATTCAAATGTTCTACATTTATCGCAATATCCATATCACAAAACGTCCGCAAAGTGTACCTTCAGCCTCTTGAATACGATGGCTCCCGCAAGGAAGGTCACAGTCGATATTATCCAGAAGTAAGCCGTGGAATAAAAGTGCTCAAAGAACCACATTTTGTCCAGGAATGACATCCTGTATCCGTCCACCACGTAGTACACGGGGTTCAGCTTAAATAAAACCTGCAGGGGTCTCGGAAGCGCTTCTATATGCCACATAATGGGAGTGATCCACACTCCTACCTGCAGCGCTATACCGATTATCTGTCCCAGATCCCTGAAAAACACCACTATGGAGCAGGTGATATAACTCATCCCCAGCACAAGGAAAAAGACGCAGAAGGTGAAGTAGGGAAGCTGCAGCCAGTATACCGTCGGATAGTAGCCGCAGAGCACCATAAGTATCCCTGCCACTACTGTCAGGAAGAGATGGATAAAGAGAGCACTTATCACCTTTATTATGGGAAGTATACTGATCTTAAACACCACCTTTTTCACCAGGTACTGATAGGTCAAAAGGGCGCTGGTCCCCTGCCCCAGTGCATCTGAGAAAAAGAACCAGGGGGTTATGCCTGCAATGAGCCACAGCACAAAGGGATAGGTGGTTTCCCCTGTGACATCCGTCCTTGCTCCCACGGAGAACACGAACCAATAGACCAGAACCGTCACCACAGGCTGTACAAAGGCCCAGAATATGCCGAGATATGACCCGGCGTATTTTGCCCTGAAGTCATTCTTTGAAAGCTTCCAGATAAGCTCCCTGTTCTGATAGAGCTCGATGGGAAGGGTGACTATCCTGTCGTACATCAGGATAAAGCCGATAAAGGCAGCATTCAGCATACAGCAGGATATGATCTTCTTTAATACCTCCTGTACCGGGTCCGCCAGATGATTTGTGTGTAAGATGATATATGCATTACCGATGACGACAACAATGAGAGCCGCCAGGATCACCTTTTTCTTTTCCTTACTCATAAGCCTTTTTCAGATCTGTATTCCGAAAAATCCTGCCAGTTTCTGTCCCGCTCATTTATGTTCATCTCACTCTCCGCTATCTCATCCGGCCATTTTATGCCGATCAAAGGATCATTGAACCTTAGGCCCCCGTCGTCCCCCGGATGAAAGAAGTCATCACACTTATAGACAAATTCCGCCCTGTCTGAAAGCACCAGAAAACCATGGGCAAATCCCCTGGGGATGAAGAACATCTTTTTATTTTCTTCCGAGAGCTCCACTCCGAACCATTTTCCGAAGGTCTCCGATCCCTCTCTCAGATCCACCGCCACGTCGTAGACCCGTCCCCTTATGACACGGACAAGCTTCGCCTGAGGGAATTCCTTCTGAAAATGCATTCCCCTCAGCACTCCCCTGGTGGATGAGGACTGGTTATCCTGAACGAATTCGTTATCGATACCCGCTTCCTTAAACTGGTCGGATCTGAAGGTCTCCATAAAGTATCCCCGTTCATCTCCGAAAACCTCAGGCGTTATAACCTTTAATCCCTCTATTCCGCATGTCTCAACCTTAATCTGCCCCATGATCCGAAGTTTTCTCCTTTCTTTCTCAATCTCCCAGAGATATATTCAGGTTCAGATCCACATTTCCCTGTATCCCCTCGACCTGTCCTCTGGAGGAATACTGCCACATATCGTATTTCCCTTCATAAGTGGGTCTCTTTACCTTGTACTGGGCGAGCCACAGCGGATAGTCAATGAGCTCACCCGCATTTATGTATTTATTCAGCCAGGTCTTATTGGCATAGAACCCGGCCCGGTAGCCGTCGTTTTGAAGGGTCTCGATAAACGCCCTTATGTTCCTTGTCCTCTGATCCCTGTCCACTGCGTCTCCCCGGCCTCCCGAGGACTCCACATCCAGAAAAACCGGAAGGGTGAGTTCTTCTTTGCTTACCAGCGATTCCACCATGCTGGCTTCCTCGATCGCCTCTGTCTCATTGAGGGCCTGGGTAAAGAAATATACGCCTATCTTTAACCCTGCTTCTTCTGCACCTTTTAGGTTCCTGTCATAATAGGGATCCTTTACCAGCGCTCCCGTTCCGGAGCCTCTGTATCCCATCCTTATCACCGCGTATTCGATACCGGCGTCCCTTACCTTCTCCCAGTCTATGTCCTTATTATACTTTGAAACATCGATCCCTATGGTACCGTTTGCCAGGTCTATCTCTCCGGCCTTAAGGAGGGCTCCGTCATCCTCCTCCCCAAGCTCCGCGGTATCCTCGGCTTCGGCGTCCACCTGATCCTCAGTCTTTATCAGGGTTCTGATGTAATCCACCTTCTCATATGTGATGTCGCTCCTCACAGTAACGCTGCTGTCATTTTCCGGAGTGATGACACCGGGATGGGACTTTAGGTGGACAGTATATTTTCCCCCGGGAAGATCCGACGCGGTGATGATGCCGTCCTTATCGCTGTCCTCATATTCGGACACCTTTCCGCCCTTTGAGATCTCTGCCCTGAAGGGTATCCCTGCAGCGAGACCCCCGTCACGGAAAGTGACCATGATCTTTATATCACGGTTTACGGATGACAGGAGCACATCCACATAAGGCCAGTCCTCATCCGAAAGTACTTCTTTTCTCTCCGGGCCGCCACTGCCTCCGGACTCCTCATCATCTCTGACGGATCCGACGCCTGCGCTTTTAAGATCGGCGTAGCCCTCTTTTTCTCCGGCGCCATCTCCCGTCTCCCCGGTCTCTTCCTCTCCGGATAAAGCCTCTTCTCCCGGAGCGTCCTTCCCGGAAGGAGCGGTACGTCCGTAGTTACCCAGCATTAACACAAAGAAAGCGGCCACAACCAGAAAAGCGGCTGCGACCGCGATAATCCTGAATCTCTTAAAGCCCATTTGCCACGTCTACAAGGTACTGGCCGTAAGCCGTCTTCTTAAGGGGTTCCGACAATCTCAGAAGCTGATCCTTATCTATAAAGCCCCTCTTAAAGGCTATCTCCTCGATACAGGAGATGTAGAGTCCCTGTCTTTTCTGGAATGCTGCCACAAAATCCGCCGCATCCAGAAGGGAATCATGACTTCCGGTATCAAGCCAGGCAAAGCCCCGTCCCAGAGTCTCAACGTACAGATCCCCGCGGCTTAAGTACTCATTGTTCACAGTGGTGATCTCCAGTTCGCCCCTTGCCGAAGGCTTTACGTTCTTTGCTATCTCCACCACATCATTATCATAAAAATAAAGTCCCGGCACGGCATACTTTGACTTTGGATGCTCCGGCTTTTCCTCGATGGAAACCGCCCTTCCCTCCTTATCAAATTCCACAACACCGTATTCTCTCGGATTCTTTACATAGTAGCCGAAGATCGTGGCCCCTTTTTCCCTTTCCGCAGCGCTCTTCAGCACCTTGGAAAAGTCGTGGCCGTAGAAGATATTATCCCCAAGGACCATGGCGACCCTGTCTCCTCCGATAAACTTTTCTCCGATGATAAAGGCCTCCGCAAGGCCGTTGGGATGCTCCTGGACCTCATATGAGAAATTAAGCCCCAGTTCCGAACCGTCTCCGAAGAGTTCCCGGAAGGCAGGAAGATCCCTGGGTGTGGAGATTATGAGTATATCCCTTATCCCCGCCAGCATAAGGGCGGACAGGGGATAGTATATCATGGGCTTGTCATAAACCGGCATCATCTGCTTGGAAACGGCTTTGGTAAGCGGGTAGAGCCTGGTGCCGCTTCCGCCGGCAAGTATTATTCCTTTCATGCTAACTCCCTTTTTATCAGCGGTCCCTGTACATCTTTTCGTAATAGGACTGATAGTCTCCGCTGGTCACGTGGGTCATCCATTCCTCATGGGACAGATACCATTCCACAGTCTTTCTGATCCCGTCCTTAAAGGCGGTCTCGGGTTCCCAGGACAGCTCCTTTTTGATCTTGTCGGGAGCAATGGCGTAGCGCCTGTCATGCCCCTTTCTGTCCGTTACAAAGGTGATGAGATCCTCTTTTACATTTTCTTTCCTGGGATCATCATCGGGAAGGATCTCCCTCAGGGTGTCCAGGATGATATGTATTATCTCTATATTCTGCTTTTCGTTATGCCCGCCGATATTGTATTTCTCACCGATACGTCCTCCGGCTAATACCATGTCTATGCCCTTGCAGTGATCATCCACATAGAGCCAGTCACGGACATTCTTTCCATCACCGTATACAGGCAGCTTCCTGCCGTGGAGGGCGTTATTTATGATAAGGGGTATCAGTTTCTCGGGGAACTGATAAGGGCCGTAATTATTGGAGCAGTTGGTGATGACACCGGGGAAATGATAGGTGTCCACATAGGCCTTTACAAGGAAGTCCGAAGAAGCCTTGCTGGCTGAATAGGGACTGTGGGGATCATAGGGCGTATCCTCGTAGAAATAGTCCGAGGGGTCGCTTAAGGATCCGTATACCTCATCTGTGGAAACATGGAGGAAACGCTTTCCCTCCTTAAAGCTTCCATCCTCATTTTCCCAGGCAGCCTTTGACGCGTTCAGCATTATGAGAGTGCCGAGAACATTTGTCTCCACAAAGACCTCGGGGTTCTCTATGCTCCTGTCAACATGGCTCTCAGCGGCAAAATTCACCACATAATCTATATCGTTATCCTTAAAAATACCGGTGATGGCCTTCTTGTCCCTGATATCTGCCTTTATAAAGGAATAGTCGTACTTTTCCTCCAGTCCTTCAAGGTTTTCCAGATTTCCGGCATAGGTAAGGGCATCCACATTGATGATCCTTATATCCCTGCCGTATTTTCTGAACATGTAATGGATAAAATTCGATCCGATGAATCCTGCGCCACCGGTCACAAGGTATGTTTTCACTTTAAGTCTCCTCTCTAAACACTAAATTTTATCACAAATAAGGCGTTCTTACAAACGGGACTCCCTTGCATAATCCGCGAATTTTGCCGCATTTTCCCTGTCTCCCATTATCACGTAGGAGATATGGAGACCCATATAGGGATAGGTGTCATGATATTTAAGATTCAATAAGGGCATGGTTTCAAAGGCCGCGTTGTAGTACCACATACAGGCCTCCTTGTAATTCCTTC
>CADBTX010000037.1 GCA_902797705.1 uncultured Lachnospiraceae bacterium
AAAATGGCAGAATACAGATTATGGGAAGCATTGAACTCGGCAAAAGATTACAGGTTTGTGGAACTCTCCCACTCCCTTAATAATGACAGCCCATATTGGTCGGGGATACCCGAAGGCTCGGTAGAACTCGCAAAAACAGTCTGGGACTGGGGAAAACCCGAGCTTGAATGCCTGATCCAGACCTTTAAGTTTCCTGGACAGTTTGGTACACATATAGATTTTCCCGGACATTTTGCAAAGGGAAAAGATCTCTCCGAAAAATATGATGTGAACGATCTCATCTTCCCGCTGGTGGTGATAGATATCTCCGAAAAGGCAAAGGAGAACGCGAGATATGCGGTAACAGTGGATGATATAAAGGAATACGAGGAGAAATACGGCCAGATCCCCGACGGAGCATTTGTGGCCCTAAGAAGCGACTGGTATAAGAAATGGCCTGACATCGATAAGGTATCCGGTATCGATTCCGAGGGAAGAGAAAATGCTCCCGGCTGGTCCCTGGAGGCTCTTGAGTATATCTACAAAGTAAGGAACGCCTCCGCTAACGGACATGAGACACTGGATACGGATTCCTCCGCAGTCGCTGAAGAGCATGAGGATCTGATATGCGAAAGATATGTTCTGGAAAATGAAAAGCTTCAGGTCGAATTACTTGCAAATCTTGACAAGGTGGCTCCCGCCGGAGCGGTGATCATCGTTTCATACCCCAGGATAGAAGGTGCCACCGGACTTCCTGCCAGAGTCTGGGCCATTACGGAATAATGCCTCCGTAAAACGTGCGCCGCCGGGCGCACCATATATAAAGACCTTTGGAGATCATCCCCAAAGGTCTTTTTTCATTCATCAGTCATAGGGTTTGACGGTTGTGATATTGCCATCATCATCCATTTCCAGCCTGGTGTATTTCACGCACCTCTTATGGTTATTGCCCTTCGAGAGCTCTGAATCATGGTAGAAAAGATACCACTCTCCGTTGATCTCGAGAACGGAGTGGTGGGTGGTCCAGCCAAGGACCGGCTCCATGATCCTTCCCTTATAGGTAAAGGGTCCCGCGGGATCATCAGAAACCGCATAACAGATATAATGGGTGGTGCCTGTTGAATAGGAAAGGTAGTACTTGCCTTTGAATTTATGCATCCAGGGGCCTTCAAAATAGCGCCTGTCCTCATCAGAAGCCTTTAAGGGCTCACCCTTTTCATCAAGTATCACAAGGTTCACAGGCTTCGATACAAAGGACTTCATATCCTTTGAAAACTCTGCGAACATGGGACCAAGTGCCTTATCGTCCCCTTCCGGCCGCTTCTCATCCTTATTGAATGATCCGCTCTGCCACATTTCCAGCTGGCCTCCCCAGAGTCCGCCGTAATAGCAATAGATCCTTCCGTCATCATCATGAAACACCGCCGGGTCTATGCTGTAGCTTCCTTCGATAAAATTATCCTGACTCTTAAAGGGTCCCGTGGGTGAATCGGACTCTGCCACTCCTATCCTGAAGATACCCTCCTTATCCTTTGCGGGAAAAACAAGATAATACTTCCCGTTGACAAAGACCGCATCCGGAGCCCACATCTGCTTTTCCGCCCAGGGAACATCCTCGACCGAAAGCGCCACACCGTTATCGACGCATTCGGAATCCAGACTGTCCATCGAAAGGATGTGATAGTCCTTCATCATATACTGGCCGCCGTCATCATCATCCGGAAGATCCAGATCCTCATCATGGGAAGGATAGATATAAAGCTTTCCTCCGAAAACATGAGCCGAAGGATCCGCCGTATAAATATGGGAAACCAGAGGCTTTCTCTCATTTGGTCTACTTATCATTCTTTTACCGCTCCTGCCGTAAGTCCGTCAACTATCTGGTTACTGAAGATACAATACACAACAATGGTAGGGATGATCGCGATCATGATCGCCGCAAACATCTGTGAATAGTTGGTGTTGTAAGGTCCCACAAACTTTGACAGCGAAACCGGCAGCGTCTTTTTGGTATCGTCTGAAATGAATACCATTGCAAGCAGCAGTTCATTCCAGTTGGCCACAAAGGTCATAAGTCCCGTTACAAACAGTCCTGTCCTTGCAAGAGGCATGCAGATCCGTAAAAAGATCTGATAGATGTTGCAGCCGTCTATGCAGGCGGATTCGATAAGTTCTCCCGGAAGGCTCTTAAAGAAGCCTGTCATGATGAAGATGGTGGTAGGAAGGGAGAAGGTAAGGTACGGAAGGATTATCCCCCACAGATTGTTTGAAAGACCGATCTTTGCAAATCTGGTGAATAGAGGGATAAGCACACAATGTACCGGTATCATCATTCCCGTCATAAAGTAGATCATTACTATGCCGGAGATCTTCCATCTCATACGTCCTATGGCAAAGGACACCGTTGAACCGAGTATCATGCTGAGGATCAGGGTGACAACGCAGACAAAGAGCGAATTAAGGAGTGCCACTCCCAGATGTCCCGCAGTCCAGGCAAAAACATAATTGTCTATGAAAAGGCTCTTCGGAAGCGCAAAGGGATCCGAGAATATCTCACTGTTTGTCTTAAAGGATACCGAGAAAACCCAGAGCAGAGGCAGGAGGTATATAAGCGCCGTAATGCTGAGGAAAATATAGATAAGAACTTTTACTGCTTTACTCATTTTTCTCCCCCCTTAATCCTTTTCCCTGAATGCTCTGTTGATGAGGAACGTCATAAGGAGACAGAGTACGAGGAGCACTGTTCCTATGGCACTGGCATATCCATACTTGAAGTACTTGAAGCCCTGTTCATAGAGGTGTGTGGCAAGCACATGGGTCTTTTTATTGGGTCCACCCTCTGTCATGTTGAAGATAAGATCAAAGAACTTCAGGGATCCTATGGCATTCAGCGACATTGCAGTTCCGACCATGGGCTTGATGAGAGGCAGTGTTATGTACCTGAAGGACTGGAACCTGCTGCAGCCGTCAATGTAGGACGCCTCATAAAGGGATGTGCTTATGCCGGAGATCTGGGCCATGTAGAGCATCATTGACTGTCCCACATACTGCCACAGAGCCACGAAAGCGATGACCCACATGGGAAGGATGATGAAGCCCTTGATATCCATGAGCCAAAGAGGTCCTTCGATACCGAACTTTGCAAGAAGCTGGTTGATACCAAGCTTCGGGCTGAAGATGAACATCCAGAGAAGTCCGAGAGCTGCCGATGAAAGAACACAGGGAAGGTAGATCACATTCTTAAAGAAATTTCTTCCCTTATTGATATTCGTGAGAAGTCCTGCCAGTATGAGACCCATGATAAGCTGGGTCACGCAGGAATATATAAGAAAGAATAAGGAATTCTTTACCGCCGTCTTCATGGTATCATCCGCGAAGAGATTCTTGTAATTCTTTAAGCCCACAAATTTCGGGCTGGTAAGCGCATCATAATCACAGAATGAATAATAAACAGACTGGCAGATGGGAATGAATAATATGAATGTAAAAAGTAAAAAGGCCGGAAGCACAAACACAGCGATGGCCTTTTTGTCCCTTAACAGTTTATCCAATCTTTCCTTCCTCCTTCTTCTATACTCCTGAAATAATTTGTTCCCCGGCCCGTCTCCCCTTTTTCAAGGGGAGACCCGGGGATGTGAAGTTAATCTTATTACTTGTTAGCCTTATACCATGCATCCATGTCATCGAATGCCTGCTCAGGTGTCTTCTCGCCGAGATAAATAGCAACCATGTTGTCATCAAAGGTTGAGCCTGCCTCAGTTGAGAAAAGTGACTCGTTGTAGAAACCGAAGGTTGAGCTTGCGTTTGAGAAGATGTTCATAAC
>CADBTX010000038.1 GCA_902797705.1 uncultured Lachnospiraceae bacterium
AGAGCCTGCCACTTCTAAGGACAAGCTTCTGGTGCTGTATTTTAACGTGACAAATACCGGGGCTGAGGAAGCGGAATGCGATATACTGGGACTGCAGCCAAGATTCCGCTTTAAGGCAAACGGCAAGACCCACAGCTTTTTAACAACCCTGCTTCTTGATGATCTTTCGACCCTCCAGACCACTCTTCAGCCCGGAGAGAGTACAAGAGCTGTTCTTGTTGCGGAGATAAGCGAGGAAAAGGCAAATGAACTTTCCGACCTTACTCTGGTGATAATGGGAGAAGAGAATACGGAGATCCTTCTGGAAAAGACGGTGGAGGCTCCGGCTTCCGATGCTCATTCGGAAGAGGAGGGGCAGTCTGCTCCCGATGAGGAAGGTTCACCGGAGGAAGAGTCGGGGGAGATCTCTGAGGAATGAATCATAAAAAAATGACAGATATCAGTCATTTTTTTGTGTATTTTATAGAAATATATGATATAATCTTTTCAGTATATCTATGAGAGGTGCTTATATGGAAACAAAAATTCTTCTTGAAAACGGTACCAACGAACTGGAGATCCTGGAATTCAAGCTTGGGGGCGATTCCTATGGCATCAATGTGGCAAAGATCACAGAGATCATCCCCTATCAGGCTGTGACTCCCGTTCCCAATGCACATCCCAGTATTGAAGGGATTTTTATGCCACGTGATAAGATGATCACGGCGATCAATCTGAAGAACTGTCTCCAGAGGGGTGATCAGGAGGGTAAGGGCCTTTTCATTATTACTAATTTCAATAAATTGGACATAGCTTTCCATGTTGATTCTGTTGTCGGTATCCACAGGGTTTCATGGACAGCCATCATAAAGCCCGACGCTACGGTCAATACGGTTGAAGCGGGTGTTTCCACCGGAATAGTTAAGTTTGATGACAGGCTTGTCATCATCCTTGATTTCGAGAAGATCGTTACAGACATAAGTCCTGAGACGGGCCTTAAGGTTACCGATATAGAAGAACTGGGAGAGCGGGGCAGAAGCGATGTTCCCATAGTCATGGCAGAGGATTCGGTGCTGCTGCATAAGCTTATATCCGACTCCCTTAAGAAGGCGGGATACAACAATCTTACCGATTTCGAAAATGGTCAGGATGCATGGGATTTCATTTCAAAGTGTGTGGCTGAAGGAAATCTTTCGGAGCATGTGGGACTTGTTATCACCGATATAGAGATGCCTCTCATGGACGGGCACAGGCTGACTAAGCTCATCAAGTCTGATGACAAGACCAAGAAGATACCGGTTGTCATCTTCTCATCCCTGGTTAATGACGAGATGAGGAAGAAGGGTGAGCAGCTTGGTGCAGATGCCCAGCTCAGCAAGCCTGAGATCGGAAATCTGGTCCGTGAGATCGACAGACTGGTTAATATCTCAGCTGAATGATAAAGATCAGAAGATAAACAGATAAACAGAAAGGGCAGGGTGAAAACCCTGCCCCGATTTTTTCTTAAGCGCATAGGCGCTGACTTCAGGCTGACGTCCTGCTCTCAGAAAAGGATCAAAGATCGAAATCTCCCTTGAAGTCATCGTTTATTACATAATAAACTTTTCCGTTTTCGGGCTGGACATAGAGCTCGATCTTCTTGATATCGGACTCTTTATTTCCTGCGTTGGTATAGATATCCTTTGCGATATTCTCTAACGCTTCCTTAGTAGTTTCCTTTCCTCCGAACTGAAGGACAAATGCTTCTTTCATTACTTCCTCCCTGATAAATACTTATTCTAAAGGTGAAATTCCCTACAACTTTGCTTATGATAAAACAAAGCCGAAAAAAAATCAATACCCGGCCGTGGTCGTGGTGGAGACGGCGTGGTGGAGACGGCGGAAAATTACTGTAGGATTTAATCGGGCAGGGGTCCCCCGGATGTGTTTTGGTATTCAAACCTTCCCCGTTCATAATCATTTTAGATTCTGCTTTTCAAGGTGTGCGCGGTAAGATGATTTTGCTCCCGCCAGAGAAAAAAGTGCTTGACTTTTGCATTTCAAGGCAGAAAATGCATGCCGTCTATGGGCGGCCATGCTGTTCTGACA
>CADBTX010000039.1 GCA_902797705.1 uncultured Lachnospiraceae bacterium
GAGCCGCTCCCTTATCTGTGTGGAGATCACGGAAAGCGCATTTACGGACCAGCCCGATGTGATCAAGGATGCCATTGAACGTTTTCATTATGAGGGGATCGAGGTCTGGATGGATGACTTCGGAAGCGGATATTCATCCCTTAATGTCTTAAAGGACTTTAATTTTGACGAGATCAAGATAGACATGGTCTTCTTAAGAAATTTCAATGAGAAATCCAGAGTCATCGTGACCAAGGCCGTGCAGATGGCAAAGGAGCTTGGGATCCATACCCTGGCTGAAGGAGTGGAGAGCATCGAGCATGTGGAGTTCCTTCGAAGTATTGGCTGTGAAAAGATACAGGGCTATTACTACGCAAAACCCCTTTATTACAGGGAACAGATCGATAATCTCAAGGATAACGGTTTTGTGCTCGAGAATAAGGAGACTGCCTCCGTATATGAAAAGACCGGTCTTATAAACCTTGCGACCACCAGATCCAGAGCGCTCTTCTTTTACAGGAACGGCTCCTTTGACCCTGTTTTCATGAATGAAAAGTATGTTCAGACCATTTCAAAGACCGGGCTTAGCAGTGAAGAGATAATAGAAAAGAACATGAATTCAAAACAGTCCCGGGTATCCATGCAGTTCAGGGATCTGGCGGAAAAGGCAATTAAGAGCAAGAAGGAAGAATTTATGACCTTTGTGGTCAGAAATCAATATTATAACTTCAAGTTCATGGACGTGGCCGATTCCCGTTCCGGAAGCATGCTGGTGGCGTCCATAGACAGATCCTCCTTTGAAGAGCAGGAGAAGAGGGATGCCATGGATGATGTTATCCGGAATATCAGTACGGTCTATGACAGCATATATCTCATTGACCTGGATGAGGATTCCAGGACCGTCATCACCTCCAATCTGCCGAAGGAATCCGTGGGAGAGGTGACTTTCGGCCTGGACACGTTCTACTCAAAATATCATGCGAGAGACATTTTCCCCGAGGATCTTCATCGCTGGCAGAAATATCTCAGAAAGGAAAACCTTGGGGGAATATTCAACCGGGAAGGAAACGGGATATTTGCCGATGCCGTAAGGATGAAGGATAAGACCGGCAATTACAGCTGGATCGATTTTACGGTCATACATATCCCGGAATCCGAGGGAAGACGATTCCTTCTCTGTGTCCGGCCCTCCGTGTTGGAATACCAGCCTGAGCTTGCCTTTGCCGCCGGCAATCCGGGTACCGATATAAAACGGATCTCTGATTTCAATCTGGATCTTTTCCACGCCATAATGAGGACATCCGATATCAAGTACTTCTGGAAGGACAAGAATTTCAGGTATACCGGTGCCAGCGATGCTTTTATTTCCTATTTCGGATTTATGACAGCTGAGGACATCGTCGGAAAAACCGATGAAGAGCTTGGGTGGTTTTTAACTGAGAGCTATGTCCATCTGGATGATGAAAATGTGATCAATACGGGGGTGACTGTCAAGAATTCCATGGCGTCCACCATACAGGACGGCGTTATTCACAATATCATATTGACAAAGTTTCCCATACACAGCAACGGAAAGATATCAGGCATCATGGGTTACCTTGTGGATCTGGAAATGGATATCGATCTGGATTCCACGGTGTCAAAGGGAATGCTCATAGATCCGGTCACCGGGCTCATGAATATGCAGGGACAGATGACTGCCCTAATCAGTCTTTATGACGATTATCTTAAGACGGATGAGGAGTTTGCCAATATAGTCATAGAGGTCAAAAGATTCAAGGAACTTGTTAAGGACTACGGCAAGGAGGTGGCGGAGGATTTCATGCGGCTCGTTGCCATAAAGCTCTTAAATTCTTTTAGTGAGTCCGCTGTGATATCCAGGATATACGGCTGCAGTTTTTCCGTTGCACTGAAGGGAGTGACCAAAGCCGAAGTCATCGCGATGTGTGAGAAGTGCATTAAGATAATCAATTCAATAAAGGAGATAGACGGCAGGCAGTGCAGGATAAAGGCTGCCTACGGCGCCTCCTTTGCCTCGGAAAGGGATACGGTTCAGGAAATAGCGGAGCTTGCCAGATTAAGGATGAAGGGGGAGTGGGTCCCACTCTCTGATGCCTAGATCCTGTTTCATCTTTGCTTCTTCAAAGGAGAGGGGCGGAAGATCTTCCTTCAGATAGGAGAGGAGTTCTTCTATCCCCTCTCTTGTTACGTTATTGACTTCAAAGATCCTTTCGCATCCCGCGTTTTCCATCCAGCTTCTTATCATGGGAACATTGGCATAGGGGGAGTCGGTCTTTGTGATTATGCCGATAAGAGGGCGTTCGATAAAGGTGTGGAGGCAGGCTCCGAAAAGGTTGTAGGGTTCGTCCGCGGCCTGCACCACTGCCACCACATCCGCTTCAAAGGAAAAGCAGGCGAGACCGAGGCTGAAGTACTTCGACTCGGAGTATTCTCCCGGAGTGTCTATGGCGTCGGGATCGCTCATTGTAAACTGGGTCTTGACGTAGTGGAGCTCTTCTCCGCGGAGAGCCTGAGTAAGAGAGGTCTTTCCGGCTTCGCTCCTGCCCATGAGAAAAATCTTTTTCATATCAGCTCTTATGTACCTCCGGAGTGTCAAAGCCCAGTTCTTCCCCGAAGAAGCGCACAACCTCTTTAACGGCGGTCTCTACCTGGGAGAGTCCCCCTGTGATGATAAGGGATCCGCAGAACCTGTCCATAAAGCCTATGCTGATATCCGCCGCCTTTATGGCGATGTCTGCCGCAGGCACCACGGCTTCCCAGGGAGTGAAGCGGATAAGTCCAATGGTCTCTCCCGTGTGATCTTCCCCTTCATGGACTCCTATATGAAGTCCGAGATTTCTGTATACGGAATCGTCATTTGGAGTAACGATGTGGGCAAAGCTCACTTCCTTTCCAGGGACGCGTACCCTGGTTATTCTCAGGTCCTGTCCGGAAAGCTCCTCATAACTCTTATTGAATATCTTTTCCAGTAATTCAACACTGTTTAAGTTTGTCATCTTTAGCGCTTTGTTATCCTGCAGACTACGTAGTTCAGTTCATCCCGGAAATAATTCACTATCTCCTCCATGGCGGAATTCACATCCGATAATTCCCCGGTGATGATAAGGGTGCCGGTGAATCTGTCCGCGAAGCCGAGGTAGATGTTTCCGCTTTTTACAGCGATATCCGAGGCGATGACCGCGGACTCCGGGGGAGTCATGTTCATTATCCCTATGGCAGAAGAGGAGTAATCCACCTGGGGATTCAGCCCAAGTTTCTGATAAATAACAGGGGCAGGTCCTCCCATGATATGGGCGAAGGTTATTTCTTTACCCGCAACGGTCTCCTGAACTATCCTTATTCTTTCAGTATCACTCATTTATCTAAGATGCTCCTTTTTTATTATGTATCCGGTGTGTGGATTTTGAATGCCGGCCGCCCTCATTTATCCACAGTACCCTTTCCACATTTTTCATGATTATAACACTTCCCGTACTCTGAAAGTAGGGTAAAAATTTAAAGTAATGGTACAGCGGATCAATATCAAAGTTCCGGAAAGAAAACAGCGAAAAATCATTTTCGGAAGGATTTTATCCGGCAGGGATTCATTGACATAACTTTTTTTGATTTTATATAATAATGATGTTAGGGTCAAAACACGATATCCGGAGCGTTTCGCACTTCGTGCTCTCACGCTCCTCCCACATTTCGCGCTCTCGTGGGGCA
>CADBTX010000040.1 GCA_902797705.1 uncultured Lachnospiraceae bacterium
CCGACACCGGCGCAAGGGAATCAGAGAAGGTGAGCCCTCTGTTCCTCGGGTGTTAAGGGGCTAAGATACGCCGGTGCGATGTCAAGCACTGTAAGGCATCCGAAGCGGTCCTCCTTATTCAGTCTGTCAACAGCCCTGGCATAGGCTGCCAGAACAGAGCCTGTAAACTCGGGATTTGAATCAAGCTTAAGGCTATATTCTATAACGTGCTTATTTGTGCCGTCGCCGGTAGCGCCGGTATAGATCACGGATCCGCCGTGAGGAAGGCCGGAGTGATCCCTCTTCAGTTCTTCCTCCGAAATGAAATTCACGGTTGTGTCGTAATCCGCAAAATAATTCGGCATGGTCTTTATCTCATTTTCGATCCTTGCCTTGTCAGCATTTTCCTCTGCAACGACCCAGCACTCACGGAGATGCTTTTCCCTGGTACTAAGCTCGGGATTCTCGCCGCTTCGTACCCTTTCAAGGGCAGACTCTATGGGAACAGTGTACTGTCTCGCATCCTTCACTCCCTCTATGCGTCTGATGGCATCAGAGTGACCCTGGCTCACGCCACGGCCCCAGAAGGTATAATCCTTTCCGTCAGGCAGCACAGAGTGGGCATAAACGCGGTTTAAGGAAAACATTCCGGGATCCCAGCCACAGGAAATAAGGGCTGTGGTGCCCGCATTCTTCGCTGCTTTATCCACATTGTTAAAATGCTGCGGTATGTTCGCATGTGTGTCAAAGGAATCTATAACGCTGTAGAGACCTGCATACTTTGGGGTCATTTCAGGAAGATCTGTTGCAGAACCGCCGCAGATAATAAGGACTTCTATATCCTCATGACCACTGTCCAGCTCCTTAACGCTCTTTACCTCCACTCCGGGAGTGTTTATCTTTAATGAGGAAGGATCACGTCTGGTGTAAACGGCCTTCAGCACCTGGTCCTTGTTCCTGTTGACAGCTGCTTCCACTCCACGTCCCAGATTACCGTATCCTAAGATCCCGACCTTTGTTATCATATTTGTATTCATGTCTGTCTCCTTAATCCGCCCTGTCTGTCACTTCCACAAGACAGTATGGCTTTTCATCCTCTCCGTTTAATGATATCGTAAATATCCGCTTGCCGTTTTCCGTTCTGTCATTGATAAGGGGATAGATCATATCTCCCTTGAAGGCCTGCTTTCGGTATTCGACTCTTAAGCCTTCGGGATGCGTCCTGTCTCCGAACCCCGCTTCCTCCAGGGCATCAGTGGCGAACCTGATATACTGCTCATTATTTACATGCCTGTTTATATCCAGATCCCGCTGCCTTACTATGAGTTCCCCGGCAGTATGGTTCTCACCGGAATTCGGAAAAATGATCTTTCTCCCGGTATAATGCATATCCAGCTTTTCTCCCGGCGGATAGGCGGCCGCAACCTCCTTTGGAACCCTGACCGGAAGCTGAGAATCCAGATCTATCAGCACCCAGATGGAATTGGCCTTTGAGACCATGGTTCCGGACGCATCCTCCATGAAGAAATTCCTGTTGCCGAAGATCCCCTGTATGCTGTAGGGAATGGTACCCACCTTTATATCCTCATACATTGCCGGATAGCGGCTGACCTCTATCTCCCAGAAGAGTATCATCCACACCAGTTTTTTCTCCATCAGGGCTTCCCAGGAGCCTGAGGTTCCTGCGGAATGGAAGTTGGAGCAGTCCTGAAAATAATTGACTAACGCCGGCAGAGTCAGTTTCTTATTTACCCCGCACTCACTATAGCGGATCCTTGTATCAAAAATGAACATTACTTAAGGTCTTCCGGCACTTCCGTCATGAGCTCGAGGGTGTATTCCTTATTCATCCTGTTGCACATGGCCACGAAGGTATCAAGAGGCACGTCGTGCAGCACATTCTTTGAGCCCCTCATATTGATGGAAACTGTGTTGTCCTGAGCCTCCTTGTCTCCGAGGACCAGAACGTAAGGATCCTTCAAGGTCTTGTACTGCTTGATCTTCACCTTCATATTCTCGTCGGAATAATCGGCCTCCGCACGTATCCTGTTTTCGAAAAGAAGGTCGGCAACCTTCTTTGCATACTCATTATTATCAACCCTTATGGGCACGATGCCTACCTGTACCGGAGAGAGCCAGAAGGGGAAGTGTCCCTTAAAGTTCTCAATAAGGATTCCGATAAACCTCTCCATTGAGCCAAAGATCGCCCTGTGGATAAGGACAGGCCTCTTGAAGGAGCCGTCGTCCGCCACATATTTCAGGTCAAAGTTCAGGGGCAGCTGGAAGTCAAGCTGTATTGTACCCATCTGCCACTCACGGCCAATGCAGTCCTTCATCTTAAGATCGATCTTAGGACCGTAGAAAGCGCCGTCTCCGGGATTGATCTCATAGCCGCCTTCACCCAGCTTGGAATCAAGGATCTTCTTCAGTGAATCCTCAGCCTTGTTCCAGAGCTCCAGTTCGCCCATATAGTCATCGGGCCTGGTGGAGAGCTCGGCTGAATACTCCAGACCAAAGGTTCCGTATATCTTCTTTGCGATATCCATGATATCGCTGATCTCTGATTCTATCTGCTCCTCGGTTACGTAGGTATGATCGTCATCCTGATGGAATTCCTGGACGCGGAAAAGACCGTTCAGCGCGCCGCTCTTTTCCCTTCTGTGGATGATATCGGTCTGGGAAAATCTTAAGGGCAGCTCCTTGTAGCTTCTCTGCCTGTATCTGTAAACATTGATTGAATTAGGGCAGTTCATGGGTTTGATGGCATAGGTGTTATTCTCATCTATGGGAACCACAAACATTCCGTCCTGATAATGAGCCCAGTGTCCGGACTGAACCCAAAGCTCCTTTGACGAAAGCACGGGACCGCTTATCTCATTATATCCATGGGTCTCATGCTCCCTTCTCCAGTAATCAAGAAGGGCATTGTAAACCTTCCATCCTCTGGGAAGCCAGTAGGGCATGCCGGGAGCGCTCTCGTGGAACATGAAAAGCTCCATCTCGGGTCCCAGTTTTTTATGATCCCTCTCCATTGCTTCCTTTACGAGGTTCAGATGCTCCTTCAGAGCCTTCTTATCGGGGAAAGCGTATACATATATCCTCTGGAGCTGATCCTTTTCCACATCGCCTCTCCAGTAGGAGCCGGAAACGGACTTTACCTGGAAAGCAGTGTTCAAAAGTTCTCTGGAATTCTCGATGTGAGGTCCGCGGCAGAGGTCCACAAAGTCATCTCCCGTGTGGTAGATGGTGATGGTCTCTCCCTCCGGCAGATCCTGAATAAGCTCTGTCTTGTACTTCTGATCCTTAAAGATCTCCAGGGCTTCCTCCTTGGAAACCTCTTTACGGGTCCAGTCCTCTCCCCTTTTGATGACCTCTCTCATCTTATCCTCGATCATCTTAAAGTCTTCCGTGGAAACCGTGCGGGGAAGATTAAAATCATAATATAATCCGTCTGCTATCTGTGGTCCGATCGCATACTGCACATCCTTACCGAAGATCTCTATTACAGCCTTCGCAAGTATATGTGCCAGCGAATGACGGTATACTTCCAAAAATTGTTCTCTATCCATATCCTTTTCTCTCTGTCCTTTCATTTTTTTCAAACAACTGAGAATGCCGTTGTCAGATCCGATCATCCTTAGAGTCACAGCGCAAACCGGGTTCGCTCTCCTGACCCTGATATCATATTATCCTAGTATTTATTCCAAATTGCAAGCAATCTATTTATGAAGGCCAAAATAATCTGCCATATTGTTACTGTTCACAGCCTTTCAGGCTGCGAACGTAACGGGTTTTGCCAATTAAATTGCCTTCGGCAATGGGGCAAAACCCCTGCC
>CADBTX010000041.1 GCA_902797705.1 uncultured Lachnospiraceae bacterium
GAAAAGCCACGAAAAGGACGGGAAGAGGCCGGAAAGGCCGCAGACAAGGCGGGGAAGGGGGAAGGAAGGGGAAGGAGAGAGAAAAAGACAGGAGCGAGAAAAGCCAGGAAAAGGACGAGAAGAAGCCGGAAAGGCCGCAGAAAAGGCCGGGAAGGGGGAAGGAAGGGGAAGGGGGGAGAAAAAGACAGGGACGGGAAGGAAGGGGAGAGAAAAAAGGAGAAAAAAGGATATTAAGTTTTTCTTGACTTACAGCTTGAATTCATATAGAATAGCAACTCGTGATATATCCCTTGCTCGTGGGAAACACGGGCCAAAGTCCAAAAGGAGGAAAAAATGAATAAGTACGAAATGGCCGTTGTGATAAACGGCAAACTTGAAGAGGACGCAAAAAATGCGGTTCTCGACAAGGTCAAGGCGCTTATCGAGCGTTTTGAAGGCACGATCAAAAATGTGGATGAGTGGGGCAAAAAGAAGTACGCCTACGAAATCCAGAAGTCTAAAGAGGGTTACTATAACTTCATCAAATTCGAAGCAGAGTCCACAGCTCCTGCTGAGATCGAACACAGAATGCGTATTATGGATGGAGTCGTAAGGTACCTTATCGTCACAGATGATCTTCCCGAGAATACAGGAATAAAGAAGGAAGAAGCTGATGCTTCAGAGGCTGCTGCAGAGGAAACTGCTGCTGAGGAGCCTGCGACAGAGGAAGCTTAAGGAACTTTTGGCTTCATTAAATAGAAAGTGAGGCAAAGAATGAATGTAGTTTGTTTAGTGGGGCGCCTTACAAGAGATCCTGATATCCGTCAGTCACAGGGAGAGAATCCCACAGTGGTCGCGCGGTATACACTGGCGGTGGACAGGCGGTTCGCAAGGAACGGAAATGCCAATGAAACAGCAGATTTCATCAGCATGGTTTCCTTCGGAAAGACAGCCGAGTTCATCGAGAAATATGTACACAAGGGCACAAAGCTCTGCGTCAGGGGACGTATCCAGACCGGAAGTTACACAAATAAGGACGGTCAGAAGGTATATACCACGGATGTGGTAGGCGAGGATGTGGAATTCGCCGAGAGCAAGAAGGCCGCAGAAGGCTACGACGGCGGTTCATCCTACGGCGGGAGCAGCGGAGGAAGCACCTCCGGAAGCAGCGCCGGAAACGACAGCGTGGACGACGGCTTCATCAATGTGCCGGATGGGATCAACGAGGAGCTTCCGTTTGCCTGATTAAACGGATGATGTGCCGGGAGGCCCGGTTTATCGGAGGGCACCTGCGGTTAGGCAGGCGACAGTTCCGGACAGATTTTAGATTTCAATAAATAGGAGATATGATTATGCCATTCAACAGAAATAATGATCGTGGAGAACACGGAAGAAGAGGAGGTATCCGCAGGAGAAGGAAGGTTTGCGTATTCTGCGGAAAGGACAGCATCATTGATTACAAGGATGCCGCAAAGTTAAAGAAGTACATCTCGGAGAGAGGAAAGATCCTTCCGAGACGTGTGACCGGCACCTGTGCAAAGCATCAGAGAGCTATCACTGTTGCTGTAAAGAGAGCAAGACACATTGCCCTTCTGCCGTATGTAGTAGAATAAGACCCTCGAGACTTCGGGCGGGATCCTGTTTAAGGATCCCGCCCTCTTTGCTTTAGAAGGAAAATCCGCTATAATCCAAGTTATGAAGAATGGGATCCTGATAAAGGGCGCCCGGGTGCTTTCCCCCGGAGACGGCCCGGAAGAAGAAAAGGATATACTTATAAGAGACGGAGTCGTGGCCCGTATAGCCGGTAATATCGGGGCGGATGAGGCTGAAGAGGTGATAGACGCCGGAGGAGCATACGCTTCTCCCGGATTCGTGGATGTTCACAGCCATTTCCGGGATCCGGGGCAGACGGAGAAGGAGGATATCCATACCGGAGCCCTGGCCGCAGCAGCCGGAGGCTACACTACCGTTGTATGCATGGCAAATACAGTACCTGCGGTGGACAGTGTGGAAGTCCTCGGCAGTGTATATGAAAAGGCAGCGAAGGAGGATATCCGGGTGCTGCAGTGTGCAAGCGTCACTCTTGGCAGGTCGGGTAAGGAACTGACGGACTTTGAGGCTTTGAAAAAGGCAGGCGCGGCGGGCTTTACCGACGACGGCTCTCCCATCATGGACGAAGGACTTGTGAGATCCGCCATGGAGGAGGCGAAGCGCCTTGATACCATACTTTCCTTCCACGAGGAGGATCCGGGATTTATAGGCGTCGCCGGCATCAATGAAGGACCGGTGTCAAAGGAACTGAATATCCGGGGGGCATCCAGAGAAGCGGAGATCTCCATGGTGAAACGGGATCTTGCCCTGGCACTGGAAATCGGGTGCAGGATAGACATACAGCATGTAAGCGCAAAGGAGACGGTGGAACTTATAAGGGAGGCAAAGAAAAGAGACCGCGGAGGACTGATCCATGCGGAGGTCACTCCCAATCACTTTTCCATGACGGAGGATGCGGTACGGAAGTACGGGGCTCTGGCAAAGATCAATCCGCCCTTAAGGAGCGAAGAGGACCGGCAGGCTTTGATAGAAGGCCTTAAGGACGGTACCATTGACATCATTGCGACGGATCACGCCCCGCATACAAAAGGGGATAAGGAAAAAGAACTGAGCCGGTGCATGAGCGGCATCATAGGGCTTGAGACCGCTTTTTCACTGGGATTAAAGAATCTGGTGGAACCCGGGCACATCACTCTTTCGGAGCTTTTAAAGCTCATGAGCCTGAACCCGGCTGAGGCCTACGGTCTGGACGCCGGACATTTGAGAGAAGGGGGAAACGCGGACATTGTGATATTCAGGACTGACGAAGAGACTGTCTACGACCGCTTTAAGAGCCGGTCGGACAATACGCCCTTTAAGGGAATGACAGCGCCTGGAAGGATAGTCCATCTCATTGCCCGGGGAAGAAAGGTTTACTGATGATCAGGATTTTTATCTGCATAACTTTTGTTGTGTTGTTTCTTATATTAATGATACCGGTGGGATTTGTATTTTTCCTGATAGGGCTCTTTAACAGGCCGGCAAAGGATCAGGCGTCTATGGCACTGATCCGGACTGCCTTCAAGATCCTGCTCTTCCTTGCAGGGACCAGGCTGACCCTCATAGGCGAGGACAGGATACCGAAGGATCAGCCGGTACTCTACGTGGGAAATCACCGGAGTTACTTTGACATTGTGGCCACAGGCTCCAGGGTTTTCCGGCCCACAGGCTACATAGCAAAAAAAGAGCTTAAAAAGGTTCCCCTCCTCAGCTGGTGGATGAAAAATATAAGGTGCGAATTCCTGGACAGGAAGGATATCCGTCAGGGACTGCAGGTCATAATGGACTGTATAAAGCACGTTAAGGAGGAACAGATCTCCTACTTTATCTTCCCTGAGGGAACCAGGAATGACGGAGAAGAGGGAACGCTTCTCCCCTTCCATGAGGGAAGCTTAAAGATCGCGGAAAAGAGCGGCTGCCCCATTGTGCCCGTGGCCATAAGCAATACCCATGAGATACTGGAAGCACATTTCCCGCGGATAAAGTCGGTACACGCAGTTATAGAGTACTGTGAACCCATTTACACAGCAGAACTTTCAAAGGAAGAAAAGAAGGGGCTCGCAAACAGGGTCAGCGGTATGATAGCAGAAAAACTGAAGGAGCATGGGGATGGAAAGAAATATTGATTATGAAGGACTTCGGAACGGCAGTGATATAAGGGGAATAGCAATGGAGAACGAAGAGGGGCCTGTCACGCTGACAGCCGATGCCGTAAGGCATCTCGCCGCCTCCTTTGTACTATGGCTCCGTGGCAGAAATAAGGATCAGAAGAAGGAACTGCGGATCGCAGTGGGCCGCGATTCCAGACTGACGGGACCGGAACTTGCAGGTGCGGCCTTTGACGGCATCTCGGCAGAGGGAGGAAAGCCTTATGATCTGGGGCTTGCCAGCACCCCGGCCATGTTCATGTCCACGGTCCTCGGGGACAGTCCCTTTGACGGGAGCATAATGATAACGGCCAGCCATCTGCCGAGCCACCGGAACGGGATGAAATTCTTTTCTCCCGACGGAGGACTTGAAAAGGAGGATATAGGTGCCCTTACCGCGAATGCTCCGGACAGAGTGATAGAAAAGACGGGGGTACAGGCGGAAAAATCCGGATTTATGGATGAATATACCGCCTTTCTCAGAAAGAAGATCTGCGATGGAGTTAAGGCTTCCGACTATGAACATCCCCTTAAGGGCCTGCATATCATAGTGGATGCCGGAAACGGCGCAGGGGGATTCTTTGCGGACAAGGTATTGAAGGAACTGGGGGCTGACACAGAGGGGAGCCTCTTCTTAAATCCCGACGGAAGCTTCCCGAACCACATACCTAATCCGGAAAACAAGGTTGCTGCCGGTGTTATAAGGGATGCCACATTAAAGAACAAGGCAGATCTGGGTATCATTTTTGATACCGATGTGGACAGGGCAGGGGCCGTGCTCCCTGACGGACGGGAACTTACAAGGAATGACCTGATCGCCGTTCTGTCTGCCATAGTGATAAAAGAGCATCCCGGGACCACCATTGTAACGGACTCCGTCACAAGCGACGGCCTGGCGGCTTTCATTAAAGGAAAGGGCGGCAGACACAGACGCTTTAAGAGGGGCTACAGAAATGTGATAAATGAAGCCATCCGCCTGAATGGTGAAGGGGTGGAGAGCGATCTCGCCATAGAGACCAGCGGCCACGGGGCCTTAAAGGAGAATTATTTCCTGGATGACGGGGCCTACCTTATGGTAAAGCTCCTTACGGAACTGGGAAAGGGCAGCAGCATAAGGGACATGATCGCCGGATTAAAGGAGCCCGAAGAGAGCGCCGAGATAAGATTTCCGGTGACCGCTTCGGACGTGAGCGGAAACGGGGACAGGGTATTAAAGCTCCTTACGGAAAAGGCGGAAACCGTTCCGGGCTGGAGCCTTGAAAAGGAGAATTATGAGGGAGTGAGAGTAAATACGGATGAGAGCCACGGCGACGGCTGGTTCCTGCTCCGGAAATCCCTTCACGAGCCCATAATGCCCCTCAACATCGAAAGCGGCAAAAAGGGCGGCAATGTCCTGATGGCAGAGGCGCTCCTCAATGTTCTTAAGGAGGCTTCGGGAATAGAACTGAAACCCCTGGAAGATTTTGTACAAAATCAAAAACAATCCTGATTTTTAATCTCCGGCCCTTAAGGCTTTCGGGAATAATGTCGATAGGATTAATGACAGCGGGATTGTCCCGTTTTGTCTTTATCTCATTTTGCGATAAGGATATCGAAGTAGAAGTTACTGCAGACAGGGATGTATAGGGAGTTTCAGAAGGGCTCCCGGAAATGAGAGGGTAAAGATGAGTGTTTCAGGACTTGGAAGTGCTGATGTAAACAGGATCTATCAGGGATACAGCGCAAATACGGCGGCTCCCGTAAACAACGAAAAGACAGAGGAAAAGAAGGCCGAAGAAGTCGGCGCTGTCTTCGAAAAATCAAACGAAAAGATAGCGGCGGCAGGAGAGCCGAAGAAGGCAGACCGTTCCGCCATCATCGAACAGATGAAGCAGGATCTGGAGCAGAGGAAGCAGGAACTCATGGATATCGTCCGGAAGACCATAACCGGACAGGGCAAGGCTTTCTCCGAGGCAACAGGCAGCGATTCCATCTGGAAATATCTCGCAAGCGGCGAGTTTACCGTTGATGAGCTTGCAAAGAAAAAGGCTCAGGAGGACATTTCCGAGGACGGATACTGGGGCGTGAAACAGACCTCAGACAGGATCCTGGATTTTGCAAAGGCTCTTTCCGGGGACGATCCCACCAAGGCAAAGGAACTTCTGGATGCTTTCGATAAAGGTTATAAGGAAGCCACCAAGGAATGGGGAAAAGACCTTCCGGATATCAGCAAGCAGACCTACGATGCGGTTCACCAGAAATTTGATGACTGGGCAAATTCCGTAAATGATCCGACCAAGGTGGAAGCGTGATCAACGAAAGCGCGAAAATAGTCAAACATGAAAAACTTGCGGAGGGCGTGTTCAGCACGTCCTTCGAGTGTTGCATATCTGAAACCGCCCTTCCCGGCCAGTTCGTAATGGTGGGGACAAAGTCTGATGCCAGACTTTTGAGGCGGCCCATCAGTATCTGCGAGACAGACCGTGAAAAGGGTACAATCCGTCTGGTTTACAGAGTGGCGGGCTACGGCACCGCTGAGCTCTCGAAAGCCGGGACCGGCGACGAATTCAAGCTGCTTGGCCCCCTGGGAAACGGCTTCTCTCTGGAAAAAGCCCAGGACAAAAAGGATATCCTCCTTATAGGAGGAGGCATAGGAGCTCCGCCCCTGCTCTCGCTCGCGCAGGCTCTTCGCCGGACGGGTATC
This sequence comes from uncultured Lachnospiraceae bacterium, assembly GCA_902797705.1. Lineage (GTDB taxonomy): Bacteria > Bacillota > Clostridia > Lachnospirales > Lachnospiraceae > NK4A144. Next base: position 6,400 of record CADBTX010000041.1, read on the forward strand.
GGCAAGGACAGTATCACTGCGGTGCTGGGTTACAGGAGCATGAACGCAGGACTCTTCCTGAATGAAGAATTCGGAAAGGAAGTGAGGGTGCTGCTTTCCACGGATGACGGAAGCGTGGGAGTCCGGGGCACTGTTATGGATGCTGTGAGAGAGAGGGAGCTTAAGCCCGACATCATCTACTCCTGCGGCCCCCTTGTAATGCTGAAGGCGGTGAAGGAGTTCGCTGAAGAAAACTTTATCCCGGCCTACATTTCCCTTGAGGAACGGATGGCCTGCGGAGTGGGGGCCTGCCTTGGCTGTATGGTCAGGACAAAAAATAAGGACGCCCATTCCCATGTGAATAATGCCAGGGTCTGCACAGAAGGACCGGTTTTTGATGCTTCGGAGGTGGAATTTTGAATACAGCGGTTGAGATAGCCGGAGTACGGTTCAAAAACCCGGTGATGAACGCTTCCGGAACCTTCGGCAGCGGTGCGGAATATTATGAATTTGTGGATCTGAACAGGCTGGGAGCCATAGTAACCAAGGGAGTGGCACCGGTGCCCTGGGAGGGAAATCCCGTTCCCCGTGTGGCCGAGACCCCTTCCGGAATGATGAACGCCATAGGTCTTCAGAATCCGGGCGTGGATGTCTTTGTCGAAAGGGATATCAGTTTCCTTTCGGAATTTGATACCAATGTGATAGTAAATGTATGCGGACACAGTGAAGAGGAGTACCTGGCCGTCACCGAGAGGCTCTCGAGAGTGGACCGGATACAGATGCTGGAGATAAACGTGTCCTGTCCCAATGTGAAGGAGGGCGGGATAGCCTTCGGCACCGATCCCCGGCGTCTTCAGGACATTACCGAAAAGATAAAAAAGATCAGCAGGAAGCCGGTGATAATAAAGCTTTCCCCCAATGTGACAAGTATCGGGGAAATGGCCAGAGCGGCAGAAGCGGGAGGGGCTGACGCCATATCCCTTATAAATACCATCACCGCCATGAAGATAGATATACATAAAAGAAAATTCGTGCTCTCCAACAGGACCGGAGGGCTGTCAGGCCCTGCCATAAGGCCGGTGGCAGTGAGGATGGTCTATGAAGCCGCCCACGCGGTGAAGCTTCCCGTTATAGGAATGGGCGGCATAACGAGCGGAGACGACGCTATAGAATTCATGATGGCCGGAGCAAGGGCCGTGGCTGTGGGGATGTATAACTTCCACGAGCCGGAGGCCATGATACGCATAATCGGGGAGATAGAGGAATTTATGAAGAGGGAAGGGATCGAAGATATCAATGAGATCGTGGGGTGTGTCTGATCACACCTCATTTTTTTCTATAAATTCCCGTACCCGTTCCATTTCTTTCTCGTGCTTTTCGTCAGCGAGACGCTGCTCTTCAGCCAGGGCGTCCTCGTATTTCATATATTCCACACCGGATTCATTTAAGAGCTCCAGCCCGAGGCCGGTGGGATATTCCCCTTTGAAGATCACCTTTTTTATACCGGTCTGGATGATGTGGATGCAGCAGAAGACGCAGGGCTGAGTGGTGACGTAGAGCGTGGCGCCTTCACAGCTGGCACCCCTTCTGGCACACTGGTCGATGGCGTTTGCCTCGGCGTGGCCTGCCCGGCAGAGCTCCAGCCCCTGTCCCGAGGCATAGCCCTTCTTTTTCCGGATACAGTAGCCGATGTCGGTGCAGTGTATGGCGCCCGCCGGAGCGCCGTTGTATCCTGTGGCGATTATCTGCTTGTCTCTGATTATAACGGCCCCTACCTGACGGGAGAGACAGGTGCTCCTGACCTTGCTGTCCTCCGCGATCTTCATGGCCCATTCCGTAAATAACTTTCTCATGACATAAATATACCACTATACTTGCAGAATTGTAAGGGAATGGGTAAAATGAATTGGTTATGATAAGAGCGATAATTAACGGCGATGATTTCGGTATCAGCGAAAATGTGAATGAAGCCGTAAGAGAGTGTTTTGAAAGACGTCTTATCACCAATACCACACTGATGGTGAATATGCCATTTGCGGATGAAGCCGTGGAAATGGCCGAAAAATGCGGATTTGCCGAGGCGGTGGGGCTGCATTTGAATCTGACGAGCGGATATCCCCTTACGGAGGACATCAGGAGGGAGCCCAGGTTCTGCAGGAAAAACGGCTCCTTTAACGCATATTTTCAGAAGCATCTGATGTCGCGGCTCGTGATAAGCCCCCGGGAAAAAAAGGCCGTGGCCCGGGAAATAGAGGCGCAGATCAGGAAATATTATTCCTACGGCCTTCCGGAAAAGCATCTGGACTCACACCATCATGTCCATACCGATGCTTCGGTGATAGATCTGCTGCTGCCCCTCATAAAAAGGTACAGCTTCAGATCCGTGAGACTGAGCCGGAATCTGTTTTTGAAGATGAACCCCTTAAAAAGGGTGTATAAGAGCGCATATAACGGAAAATTAAAACGGAGCGGACTGAATACCGCGGATCTTTTCGGATCCTACAGGGATCTGTCTGCCATGAACGGCTGTATAAAGGACGATGTGCTGCTGGAGGTAATGGTGCACCCCATGTATGATGAGGCGGGAACGCTGGTGGATACCAATGTCCCCATGGAGAGGGTGAAGGAACTCCTGAACTCCCTGAACGCCGTAGGACAGCCCTATTATCCGTTTGACTAAGCAGGTAGGATTATCAGATAGATGAAAAAAGTTAGAGCAAGGGGAATACTGAGACATATCGGAGCTGTCCCGCTCATAATGTCCCTGTTTCTTGTAATACCCCTGATCATTGTATATTCTCTGAGCCGGAAGGCGGCGCTTGTATTTTTCGTCACCTGGGCGGTTTATTTTCTCATATCCCTGTTCATCTTCCTTACATCAAAGGGAAATATCCGCAGGGAGATGGTTAATTTCGCTTCCGACTACGGCCAGGTACAGAAGGGACTTCTAAAGGGCCTGGCGGTGCCCTATGCCCTCCTTGATGAAGACGGGCATTTTGTGTGGAGCAATGCGGGCTTTTCGGCCATTATCCATAAGGACAAGTTCTATTCCAGTTCCATAACCTCATTTTTCCCGGAGATCACAAAGGATATGCTTCCAAAGGACAGCAAGGTGGTGTCCTTTGATCTGACCTATGAAAA
>CADBTX010000042.1 GCA_902797705.1 uncultured Lachnospiraceae bacterium
TCGTTAAGCTTCCTGAATACGATGATATCATCGATACGGTTGATGAACTCCGGCTTAAAGATCCTCTTTACCTCATCCATAACTCCGCTCTTCATATCCTTGAAAAGGTCTTCCTCCTTTTCACCGGAATTGAAGCCAAGCCTCTTCGGCTCCACAATGGACTGGGCTCCGGCATTGCTGGTCATGATGATGACCGCATTCTTGAAGCTTACCTTCCTGCCCTTGGAATCAGTGATATGCCCGTCATCCAGCACCTGCAGAAGGACATTGAACACATCGGGATGAGCCTTTTCTATCTCGTCAAACAGCACAACGGAAAAAGGATGTCTCCTGATCTTTTCCGCCAGCTGTCCGCCCTCATCATGTCCCACATATCCCGGGGGTGATCCTATCATCTTCGCCACGGAATGAGGTTCCATGAATTCCGACATATCCACCCTTATCATATCCTTTTCGGATCCGAAAAGGGTCTCCGCCAGCGCCTTTGAAAGCTCCGTCTTTCCGACCCCCGTAGGTCCCAGGAAGAGGAAGGAACCTATGGGCCTGTTGGGATCCTTCAGTCCTACCCTGCCTCTCCTTACCGCCTTTGAGATCTTTGTCACAGCCTCGTCCTGACCGATTATCCTCTTATGCAGCGTCTGCTCAAGACGCATGAGACGGGTATTTTCCTTTTCCGTAAGCTTGGTGACAGGGATCTTGGTCCACATGTGAACGATCTCCGCCACGTTTTCTTCGGTGAGGACTCTTCTGTCCTCCTCTTCCTTCGCTTTCTTTCTCTTTTTAAGCCTTTCCAGCTTTTTCTTTAATGCGTCTTCTTCCTTCCTGATAACGGAAGCCCCGGCGTAATCCCCTTCCTTTATGGCCTCCTCTTTTTCAGCACCCTTAAGCCTTATCTCCTCCTTAAGCTTTTCTTCTGCGGGACTTAATCTTATCCTGCTCAGCTTCAGATGGCTGGAGGCCTCGTCTATGACATCAATGGCCTTATCCGGCTGAAAGCGGTCATTGATATACCTGGAAGACAGGGATACAGCGGCCCTTACGGTGTCGCAGGGGATCTCTATGCCGTGATGTTCCTCATACTTATGCTTAATGCCCATAAGGATCTCCACGGTCTCTTCCTCCGTGGGCTCCTCCACCGTTACCGGCTGGAACCTTCTCTCCAGGGCTGCGTCCTTTTCAATGTATTTCCTGTATTCGTCAAGGGTAGTGGCACCGATAAGCTGTATCTCTCCTCTGGCCATGGATGGCTTAAGGATATTGGATGCGTCCAGAGTTCCCTCTGCGCTTCCGGCTCCGATAAGGGTGTGGATCTCATCCATGAAGATGATGATGTTGCCGGCAGACTTTACCTCGGCAATGACCCTCTTTATCCTCTCTTCGAATTCACCTCTGTATTTGCTTCCTGCCACCATTCCGGACATATCCAGGTTTACCACCCTCTTCTCCATAAGGGAAGGCGGCACGTCGCCTTCTGCGATACGGACTGCCAGTCCCTCAGCGATGGCGGTCTTGCCGACTCCCGGCTCTCCTACGAGACAGGGGTTGTTCTTTGTCCTCCGGCTCAGGATCTGTATGACCCTCATTATCTCATTTTCTCTTCCGATAACGGGATCCAGGCCCTCTTCCTTTGCAAGGGCAGTAAGATCTCTGGAGTACATATCCAGCATAGGTGTGGAAGAACCCTTGCCGCTGCCTCCTCCTTTAAGATCCTGCCTCATGATCCCGGGATCCTCACCTATGGCTTCCAGGGTCTCAGCGTAGATCTTCGGAAGCTGGGCTCCGAGAGTATTAAGGAGACGGACAGCGATATTGTCCCCCTCCCTTATAAGGCTTAAAAGAATATGCTCGGTACCCACATCCTTAGCCTTAAACCTCTGAGCCGTTTCCTCACTCATTTTAAGGACCTTTGACGCTCTGGGGGTCATCCCGTTCTCTTCGGAGACGAGCACGTCGCCGCCGGGAGCCACCAGCTGGTCTATAAGCTCCAATATCTGTTTTTCCTGGATCTTATTGGAATTCAGCACATAGAAAGCAACCCCTCCCCCTTCTCTTAAGAGTCCCACAAGGAGATGCTCCGTGCCTATATAATTTGCCTTAAATTCTGCCGCACACTCCTTTGCAAGCTGCAGCACATGCTGGGCTTTATCTGTATATCTCATGATTCAGTCAGACCTTATTTCTTTACATCAAGGAACTCGAAATCAAAATCCTCGTCGAAATCGAACTTCGGCTCCGGCTTCTTAGGCTGCTGTCTGGCATCCTTTCTGGTGATGGTCCTGTGCCTTACTATCTCGCGGGGTTTCTCTTCTTCCTCTTCCTCCTCTTCATCCTCGTAATCGTCTTCGTCTTCGTCCTCGTAATCTTCCTCTTCTTCGTAATCGTCCTCGAAGTCCTCGTCTTCGTCCTCGTCCTCCGGCTCCTCATCCAGGAGATAGGCTCTCTCACCCCTGCCTATGTTCCTTCTCTCCTTGGCCTTCGCCCTCTTTCTCATGGCCTCCTCTTCCGGATCCTCCTCATCCTCGTCATAATCCTCATTCCGTCTGCCGAGGAACATGTTTATAAGGATGAATAAGGATATCACAAGGAAAATAGCAAGCACGATTATGATAAAAAGCCTTGTCCTTGAAAGCTTCTTGTACTTAACAAGGGTCTGGGATTCACCCTTAGGTATGTCCACATATCTCTGGTAGGTTCCCCTGTCTATATCGTAAAGGTAGAAGCCCAGGTTGCCGCTTTCGTCAACGGCATAGAGAAGACAGAAATCCTTGGGCTGTGCCTGGATAAGACCGGATGCATTGGTGTGTGCAATGGCGTCAAGGGCAACCATTCCGTCATCATCGGCTCCCTCGTCATCCTTCTTATCTCCCTTATCCTCCTCAGCCGGAAGGTCTTCATTTCCGAGGCTCTCCGGCATATCGCCTTCAGCCTCCTCATTTTCCACATCCGGGGAAGGATCTCCGGAATCTCCGGCACTTCCGGCCCTTGCGGCCTCTCCCGCATTCAGGTTCAGTTCCGATGCGTAAACCTTTGTACTGAAAAGAGATGCGCTTTCCTTAGACTCTTCCTTCTCCTCTTCGGATCCCTCTTCCTCATCAAGGGTATCCTCCGGAAGGGACCAGGCCGTAGCGGTCTTGCTTCCCCACTGGAGCTTGTGCTGGGTAAAACCGTCGGGTCCCACCACATTGTCTCCGGGATCCAGGATGATGATATATCTTCCCGGAGCACCGTCTATCTTTATCATATCCGACATCTTAGCATTCTCGGTGGTATCGCAGAGATAGAATTCACCGTTATTTCCGCCCTCATCCGTAAGATAGGCGAGGGTCACCGTAAGGCCTGCCGCACCTATGGTAGCGCTCTTGGTGGTCATATATGCCAGCATAACGCTCTGTCCCTGATAATCCACGGTCTTTACCGCAAATCCCTCCGGCACCTCGCTGGCCGGGAAGGAAAGCGCCAGATACTTTCCGTCGATATTGGTGGGGATATCACTGGGGACCACTGTTTCAAGGGCTGCCTGGGCGGCTTCAGCCTGAGCAAGGGCCTCTTCTTCGCTTAATTCCCCTTCTTCTCCTCCTTCAGCATTCTCTTCACCGCCTTCTCCCTCTTCACCTGCGGTATCCTCTGCCCCCGCCTCTTCGGCAAAGACATGGCCCGGAAGGGCTGCGGTTACGAGCATTGCCATCAAAAGAAATGCCAACAGTCTTGATCTTGTCTTTCGAGCTTTCATTTCAGATAATCCTTTCATCCTTTTTCTGCTCCTCTATAGAGACGCCGGTTTATCCGGCATCTTATCATAAACCGGTATTATAAAGGTTCCCTGGGACACTTGAGAGAGGTCCGAAGCATAACCCTTGTAAACATGCTTTGCCTCGTTATGAGGCGCATATATGCTGGTCATATACTGATGCTCATATGTACCGTTCTTAAAGAAAAATCTCTGTTTATACAGTGTATCCTGTCTATGTCTGCTGCTCAGGAAATAATTCTCCGAAAGATAATCTATACCGCCATTGATGGACTTCTTTCTCGTATTCCATCCCTGTTCCTTTGCGTATCTAAGTCCGTTTTTCACCGGGTCCGCCCCGTTTGCCTGGATATTGAAATAATTATAATAGCCGGGATATGTGTCGTCGTTTCCGTTTATCAGAGCATCTCCGCCGGCATTCCCGTGCTCCTGCCTCATCCTGGCGGCCACGAGATAGGGATTGACCCCCTTTGATACGGAACTTCCGTAAACAAGGGATGAATAGTTGCCTCCCTCACCCGGGATGGTCCCGGTCATGGAAGTGGTGGAGAGTATATTCTTCACACCTGCCTCACTGGTGCCCTTACTGTCGGTTCCTGACAGGAACATAAAGAAGGAGGTGTTCAGCTTTCCGTCGGAGCTCAGCATAAAATTCCTGGGATCCATATAGTAGGCCACAACTCTTTTGGAGGCTGCGGTCCAGCAGAGGGAAAGCTCGATATTTCCTACGCTCATAAGGGTAAAGGCCCCGTTAACCGGTCCGTTAAGTGTGGTCTCCACGCCTTTCAGATCCTTTAAGGCGCCCTCGCTGCCTGCCCCGGTAAGGCTGCCCCTGTCTTCATCAACACTCTGTATCATGCTGATCCCGGTCTCCACGTCCACGCATTTATCAAAGGTCATCCCGGGAGCCGGATCGTAGGCTACGAAATTCCACTGGGGATAGAGATCATGTATACCACTGAGATAGGGAATATAACTATCCGGGAATCCCATATTCTTAAGTTCATTTTCGAAATCATCCATATTCAGGCAATCATACCTGATATATCCCCGTGATACGCTGCCGACCTGTGGAAAGTCCACATCGAACCAGTAATAACCGCCCTCCTCATCATAGGTGACGGAGTTCACGGTACAGACGGTGCCGTACTTAAGGGTGCAGAGATCTGATGTGCCGTCTCCGGGCCCGGATTTTATCTTTACATCCTCATAGGCGGTCTGAAAAGTGCTTCCCGGACTTATCTCGGAAGCGGATCTGCCGTATCTGATAAAGTCGGACCTTAAATATCCGCTGAAATCCGGAGAATTGGAGCTGACTCCGTACCAGGTCATCCCGTCCGCCCCGGTCTTTTCCTCGGTTATATAGACCCTGATGCCGGAATTCAGTCTTTTAATGATATCTCCGTTTACCGCGGCATTCCTGAGCTGTATCCCGGTGCCGGAGGTGACCCCCGTCTTTGTTTCCCCATAGCATACAGTGGCCGCGCAAAACAGCACCGCCATAAGGATCAACGAAAATACAGTTCTTCTAAGGGTGTCATTCATCGTTTCTCCGGAACCTCTTACGTCCCTCTTCTCCCACTGAAAGCTCTGAGGAAATGCCAAACATATGATCCTTCTTGTTCTCCAGGGCTTCCTTTTCCTTCTTCCTTCTGGCCGCCGCAACCGCCAGCTTTGAGCAGGATTCACAATATCTGCCGGAGGTTATGGATTTTCCGCAGCCCTCACACTGGAGGAATGTTCTGGAATCCTGCCTGATCTCCAGTTTCTCCTCCCGGAGCATGTTTTTTATCTCGCTCTCCTTAACACCTGTTGCTCTTGAAACCATGCCGGTGGTGGCTCCCGGATTTATTTCAAGGTAATTTCTGACGATCCCGTAATCATCATACATGAGATAGCCGCACCGTTCACAGGCATATTCACCGATACCCTTATATTTAAGGGGTCCTCCGCAGTTTTCACAGCTTTCGGGGGGATGATAATCATGCAATAAAGTCTCATCCGAAAATCTCATGCTTCGTCTATCGCCTTTCCTATATCCCTTCTCATGTACTTATTCTCAAAATCCACCCAGCTGGTGGCCTCGTATGCATTGGAACGGGCTTTGTGAAGATCATCGCCCTTCGCGGTTATGCCAAGGACCCTTCCGCCGCTTGTCACCACTCCCTTGGAAGTCTTTTTCGTTCCGGCGTGGAAGCAGTAATAACCGTCTTTATCGTTGAATTTCTCAAGTCCTGTGATAACATGTCCCTTGGTATATTTTACGGGGTAGCCGTCGCTTGCAAGGACCACGCAGACAGCTGCATTGTCTTCAAATTCCAGCTTGATCTTTCCAAGGGTCCCGTCAATGCAGGCTTCCATCACATCCACTATATCGTTCTTCATCCTGGGAAGCACTACCTGTGCCTCAGGATCTCCGAACCTGGCATTATATTCCAGCACTTTCGGACCATCCTCCGTCAGCATGAGCCCGAAGAATATAACTCCCTTAAAATCTCTCCCCTCGGCCTTCATCGCGTCAACGGTGGGCTGGAAGATATTCTTTTTACAGTAGTCATTGATCTTTTTCGTATAGAAGGGTGAAGGTGAGAAGGTGCCCATGCCTCCGGTATTGAGCCCCGTGTCTCCATCTCCCGCCCTTTTATGGTCCTGTGCGGAAGACATGACCTTAAGGGTCTTTCCGTCGCAGAAGGTCAGTACCGAAACCTCCCTTCCCGTCATGAATTCCTCTATGACCATCTTATTTCCCGCGGTGCCGAATTTCTTATCCAGCATAATGGTCTTCACGCCGTTACGGGCTTCATCCTTTGTATTGCAGATCAGCACGCCCTTTCCCAGGGCCAGTCCGTCAGCCTTAAGGACAATTGGAAACTTTGCCTCCTCCAGATAAGACAGGGCTGATGCAGCATCGGTAAAGACCTCATATCCGGCTGTTGGAATCCCGTACTTTTTCATCAGATCCTTGCTGAAAGCCTTTGAACCCTCAAGTATGGCGGCCTTCTTTTCGGGACCGAAGGCCCTTATCCCCGCTTCGTTAAAGGCATCCACCAGTCCTCCCACCAGAGGATCGTCCGGCCCCACTATGGCCAGGTCTATGTCATGGTTTTTCGCGAACTTCACCAGACGGTCAAATTCCATGACCTTAATATCCACCAGTTCGGCTATCTCCCCTATACCCGCATTTCCGGGAGCACAGTAGAGTTTAGTGCATTTAGGGCTCTTCTTTACAGCCTGCGCGATCGCATGTTCTCTTCCGCCACCGCCTACGATAAGGATGTTCATAAGATCTCTGTAACCTCCGCTTTTCCGTTAGAAACACGTACTCTTCCTGCTGCGATAAGATCTACAGCCTCAGGGAGTATCTGCCACTCCGCTTCCTCCATAACCCTTCTCTGCAATACTTCAGGGCTGTCTCCCTTTTTCACTTCCACTGCCTTCTGCAGGATTATGGGCCCGCTGTCGCAGCCCTCGTCCACAAAATGTACCGTGGCCCCTGTGATCTTTACTCCCCTTTTTAAGGCCTCCTCATGCACCTTCAGTCCGTAATAGCCCACTCCGCAGAAGGAGGGGATAAGGGACGGGTGTATATTGATGATCCTGTTCTCATACTTTTTTACAAGCTCCTCCGGCAGGACCACAAGGAAACCCGCCAGCACTATAAGATCCGGCTCCGCAAGATCTATGCTCTCGATAAGGGCCCTGTTAAAGGCCTCTGTGCCGTCATAGTCCTTTTTCGCCACCACTGCTCCGGGGATCCCTGCTTTTTCGGCTCTTTCAAGGGCTTTTACCCCGGGCTTGCTGCTGATCACCTTTACTATCCCGGCGTTCCTGATCTTTCCTTCAGCCAGCGCATCTATAAGCGCCTGGAGATTCGTTCCCCCGCCGCTTACCAGAACTACTGTCCTCAGCATAATTCAGCGCACCTTTCCCCGGACACGGTCTCGCCTATAAGGTAGGGGGTCTCTCCGGCCGACTTTACCGCTTCCATGGTCTTCTCCACATCTCCCTTGTCCACTGCCAGGACCATTCCTATGCCCATATTGTAGGTATTGTACATCACATGCTCTTCGACTCCGCCGTCACGGGCGATCATCTCAAAGATGGGAGGAACGGGATATGAAGCCTTATTTACCCTGGCCTTTATGCCCTCCGGCAGCATCCTGGGTATATTCTCGTAGAAACCGCCTCCCGTGATATGGCTGCAGCCCTTTATCCTGACTCCGGAATCCTTTACAGCCTTAAGAGCCCTGACATATATCTTTGTAGGCCTGATCAGCGCTTCCCCAAGGGATGAGCCCAGGGAATCAAAGTAGCGGTTAAGGGCCGCCTCATTCATGCTAAAGACCTTTCTCACAAGAGAAAAGCCGTTGGAATGCACTCCGCTGGAAGCTATTCCTATAAGCTGGTCTCCGGGAGCGATGTCCTGTCCGTCTATCATATCCTCCCTGTCCAGTATACCCACCGCAAATCCGGCGAGATCATATTCATCCTCGGGATAGAACCCGGGCATCTCAGCGGTCTCTCCGCCGATAAGGGCCGCTCCCGCTTCATTACAACCATCAGCCACTCCCTTAACGATAGAGGCTATCTTCTCGGGATAATTTTTGCCGCAGGCGATATAATCCAGGAAAAACAAAGGTTCTCCCCCGGCACAGGCTATGTCGTTCACGCACATCGCCACACAGTCTATCCCCACAGTGTCATGCTTATCGAGCAGAAAGGCGATCTTAAGCTTTGTACCCACACCGTCTGTTCCGGACACAAGGGTAGGATCCTTCATCCCCATGAAATCCTTTAATGAGAAGGCTCCGGAAAAACCTCCGAGACCTCCGAGGACCTCGGGTCTCATGGTTTTCTTCACATATTCCTTCATAAGTTCCACGGAACGGTATCCGGCTTCTATATCCACGCCGGCGCTTTTATAATCATTCATGAGTATTCCTTTCTTCCCACTTCCTTAAGCTTTTCGTCCTTTTTTACGACTTCGCTCTTCATCTTCTCCGTATAGGCTTTAAGCCTTGAAAGAAGCTCATCATCATTTACAGAGAGGATCTTTGCCGCCAGGATCCCCGCGTTTTTCCCTCCGTCTATCGCCACGGTCGCAACAGGTATCCCGGGAGGCATCTGCAAAATGGAATACAGTGCATCCACTCCGGAAAGAGACTTGCTGTAAAGAGGCACTCCTATCACCGGAAGGGGGAAAAGTGCCGCACACATCCCGGGAAGATGGGCAGCCATCCCGGCCCCGGCGATGATAACCTTTATCCCTCTCTCTTCGGCTGTCTTCGCCCATTCGAAAAATACATCCGGCTCACGGTGGGCGGAAATGATGTTCATCTCATACTCCACCTTCAGTTCGTCCAGAATATCCGCTGCTTTATTCATTACCGGGAGATCCGAATCGGATCCCATCACTATCCCGACCTTAGGCATATCCATTCTTCCTCATCTAAAAAAACTACAGTTAACCCAAATTAAAGTATCATCAATCAAACCAATATACCACATATTGTATGATAATAGCAAACTAAACATCCCTCAGCGCCTTGTTCAGCTCCTCCGTGCCGGGGACCGCAAACAGCCCGTCTGCGATAAGCGTATATTCATTTCCGTCGTCATCCACCGAAATGATGGAATCAAGCTCGTCAAAGGAGATGGTCACATCCGTATGGCACTCATAGTATCTGAAGGACGGATCCGTCTTTCTCTTTTCAGTCTCCTCGTTATCCTTTGAGATTATCTCCCGCCCGTCAGGATTAAAGACAGAAATGTCCTCAGCCCTGCTGTAGCAGGTGTCCCCGAAGGCAAAGTGGGGGCCGGTCTTTTCGGCGATAAGGATCTCAAGCCTCGAAAAGATATCAAACCTCTTTGCCATACTGAAGGCTGTGGTATTGGTGCCTATGGCAAATTCCCCCATTGGAAGAGTGTCGTGGTTATGCAGGATATTCTCCCTTATGTAGTCCTTATTTTCCTTTTCGGTATCAAAGTTGCTGCAGTTATAATCTTCAATGAAGCCGTCTTTTATCCTGAATTCCAGATTCTCATAACGGAGCCCGAAGAGATACACCTCCTTCACATGGAGTATCCCCTCCGTCCCCTTTAGCTTCGGGGAAGTAAAGACCTCTCCCAGCGGGATGTTCACGTCAGCAACACAGTTTTCGAATACCGTTTCCTTTTCCGGATGGGGGAGCTCATGAAGACTTACGGTGAGATCCGTTCTGTTGCCATTCTTCCCCTTTATCCTGACCCTCCTTCCCTTTTCCAGGGTAAGGATGAGCTTCTGCTGTATGTCCTTATAGATATCGTAATCAAGGGTATTGACCCTGACTGTCTCTTCAAAGATCTCCTTAAACCGGGGTCCGATCTTCGGCACCGGGTAGGAAATAATGGTGAAGGACCGTTCTTCTCCCGGTATATAGCGGTTTACGATCTTTCCCATTTCACCGGACAGTTCCAGCATTATCTTCTGCTGCATGCCGTTCATCCTGATGGTTTCCTTCTTATTCACCGGGGAAAAGGGTTCGTCCCCGAAGGTCTCCATCACAGCCGGACCCGCGAACAGGGCCGCCTCCTCCTTATATTCCTCATAGGCTTTCTCCAGCACTTCCTTCTTCCGCTCAGCAAATGCCCGGTCCACAAAGACCGCTCTGTCGTCCCTGTGGTCAAACTCCATCTGCCGGTTGCTCACTGCTCCGGAGTAACCCACTCTGTAGGCCGAGTTCCTGTTGGAGGCGTAAAGAGCCCTTCTCATAAGTGTGGTCTTAAGTCCCATTTTTTCAAAGTTCTCTGCGGCAGCTTTTACAACCCTTTCAAAACCCAGTTCGTATCTGATATTTACCGTCTTCTTTTTGGAAAGATCCTTTCCCGCGGCGATGAATCCCTTTCTGAAGCCCTCGGTAAAGGTATCCGCCATGGCCTGTATCTTTTCTTCCGGCAGGGTGGAAAGAAAGGATGAAATCTCCCTGACGTCGTCATCCACATATTCCCCGAAGAGCTCCAGATATGAAGGATCGGAAAGGTCCTCATTTCTGATGATATTCAGGGCAAAGTCCATGGAAGGATCTATCTGCTCCCGGACTCTTAAGGTGACAGCGTGATCCATATAGTCGAAATAGAAGCTTTTCACCGCGGCCCTTATGCTCTCTTCCGTGGCCTCATCCCCCATCCCGTAGATCTCAAGAAAAAGCTCCAGCAGTATCACTTCGTCAAAAAGCATTTTCTCCGCCCGGAAGGGCATGATGTTAAGGCTCTCGTAGGCGAGAAAGGACAGTATCTTTCCCTTCTCCTTAAGCTTTCTTACGGCGTATGCGGGATCAAAGTAGCTGTTCTCGTATCTCCCCGGAAGGGTTTCTTCGTAAGAGGGGTCCAGAAAAAACGCAGCCATCCTTCTGAAATAGTCGCCATCTCCCTCCTCCGGTACAGCCTCATCCCTTATCTCTCTTATACGCTCCATGGCAAGAGAATGCCGTTCTGACACGCTCCCCGGAACTATGCCTTCAAAAAACTCCTGTGAATCCGACATATATGATCCCTCCCCAAAGGAATATCATGAAAAAAGAAAGACCGGTGCCGAGTCTGGGAAAAAGCCTGAAGGTCTCCCTTTCGGTAAGGCTCATTATCCCGACCACAGCTCCCGCAATACTGAAGAAAAGGGACACGACTCCCGCTGCCCCCAGTCTGTCTCCCACATTGCCCCCTGCTTTCAGCACCGCGTACATGACGATGATGAAGGAGATGAGAGAAAAAGAGGCACAGATCAAAGAGACTATCCCTTTGTAAGATGTCTTTTTACTGGTAAATAAGTATTTTCTCGTAAACAACATGGATCAGAAAAGTATCTTGGATTTCCCGCTCAAAAGCTTTCCGCCGGATATGAGGAGCAGGATCCCGCTCACTATGCCCACCACAAGAAGGATTATCCCAAGAGTGATATTCAAAGCCCCCGAAAATCTCATACTTCTGAAGACCATTTCGTTATTTTCCATTTTATGTACCTTGCCGCAGGCAAGTGTGCTCATCGGTGACGTGCCTGCGCGGCACCGATGGAGGTTTGAAACATTTTGTTTCAAACCTACTTCCCTTTGATCCCTTTCTGAAATCAGGCCTTTGCGCCGTATTTCTCATAGTACTCATCTATGGAACGCTTCAAGCCGTCATCTATCACCTTCCTGCCCTTTACCTCATGGCTCATGAGATATTCCGTCACTTCCGACATCTTTACTATGGCAGTGGTCTTAAAGCCGAAATTGTCCTCTATTTCGGAAAGGGCGGACTTTTCTCCGCTTCCTCTCTCTTCCCGGTCCACGGATACACAGAGTCCAAGGATCTTCACATCACCCTGCTCCTTGAGGATCGGCACCGTTTCCCTTATGGAGGTACCTGCAGTGGTAACGTCCTCAATGATCACAATCCTGTCACCGTCGCCTATTGGTCCTCCTAACAGCGCTCCCTTGTCACCGTGATCCTTTATCTCCTTACGGTTTGAAGCATATCTTATCTCACGGCCGTAGAGTTCACTGAAGGCTATTACCGTAGCCGTCGAAAGCGGTATCCCCTTGTAGGCCGGTCCGAAGAGCACGTCAAAATCGTCGCCGAAGCTATCATGTATCGCCCTTGCATAGTACTCTCCCAGCCGCTTCAGCTGAGCACCGGTCCTGTAGAACCCGGTATTCACAAAGAAGGGGGTGTTTCTTCCGCTCTTTGTCACAAAATCCCCGAACTTAAGCACTTCGGAGTCCAGCATGAATTCGATAAATTCTTCCTTATAGATTTCCATTGATGTCCCTCACCATATCCTTCACCGCTTCTCTCGCGGCGTCTGCAAAGTTTTCAGCACCAAATCTGTCACTGTAGGGTTCCTTTGTATAGGCGGCTATTATGCCTCTTGAAGAATTGACTATGGCTCCAAGGCCGTCCTTATTGAAGAAGCCCTTTAAGTCCTCTGCTTTTCCGCCCTGGGCGCCGTAGCCCGGCACCAGTATATACGCATGGGGCATGATCTTTCTCAATTCCTGTCCCATCTCCGGATAGGTAGCCCCTACAACGGCCCCGATATTTGAATAATCACCGTCCATGGAGGTCTGTCCCCATTTCTCCACATATTCCGCAACGGTCTCATATATGGTCTTTCCTGACGCATTCAGATCCTGCAGCTCACCGGAGGATTTATTGCTGGTCTTCACCAGGACAAATATCCCTCTGTCGTTTTCATTGCATACATCCGTAAAGGGCTGCACTCCGTCGCTTCCGAGATAGGGGTTCACGGTACAGAAATCCTCGTTAAAGGGAGAAAATCTCCCGGAGCCGATCTCTATTTCCCCGATATGGGCTTTCGCGTATGAAGCGGAGGTGTTTCCTATATCCCCTCTCTTTATATCGCCGATGACTAAAAGCCCCTTTTCATGACAGTAATCCACTGTATCCTTAAAGGCCTTAAGTCCCGGGATCCCGAACTGCTCATACATGGCGATCTGGGGCTTTACAGCGGGAATGAGGTCATAGGTCGCGTCCACTATCCCCTTATTGAAGTTAAGGATCGCTTCCCCCGCTCCCTCAGGAGTCTCCCCGAACTTTTCGAAGGCCTCCTTCTTGATGTGCTCCGGCACAAATGAAAGATTGGGGTCCAGTCCCACGCACACAGGAGCATTGGTTTCCTGTATCTTTTTGATCAGTCTGCTTATCATCTTCTACCTCGTCTTTAAAAATTTGTATTCCCTTTGCGCTGCTTCATCATCCGGGTAACTCTTAAGATAGTTTTCCATAAGGACCGTGGCTTTCTTAAAGTCCGCAAGATGCTCATAGGCCACTATCTGATTAAAGAGAAGGGACTGGTTTTTTTCATCCCCTCCCTGCTTTAAGCCCTTTTCAAAGGACTGAAGAGCCGCTTCGTAATCTCCGGTATCCATCTCACAGAGTCCCAGCTGATTGTAGATATCCACATTGCCCTGATTGTCCTCCAGATAGGTCTTATAGAGGGAAGCGGCGTAGGACTTGTCTCCCAGAGCCTCATAGGTCTTTCCCAGCCAGAGTACCAGTACGGGATCCGAACCGTCTCCCCTGGCAGCCTCCAGTTTGTCCCTCGCTTCCTCATATTCTCCCATGAAGTAGTAGAGCTTTCCCTTCTGGAAGTCATTGATCTTGGTGAGCTCCATGGCGCTCTTTAAGAAATTACTGCCCTCTTCCGATAGCCCTGCATTCACCATGCATTCATAGATATCTATGTACAGATCCGGATCATCCTTTTTCAGCGAAACAGCGGAATTAAAATCCTTTACCGCGAGATCGTCGTCCCCCAGGGCCAGTTCTGCCTTCCCTCTCAGGAAATAAGCATCCGGATCTTCATGTCTTAAGTTGATGATGGAGGTACAGGTATCCCTTGAGGCTCCCGGATCTCCGCTCCTGAATTCCGCCACTGCCAGATAATAGGCCGTATCGAATTCCAGATCCCCTATCCTTCCGTCACATTCGCTTAAGGAATCCCTGAGAACGGACACCGCCTTATCGTAGTCCGCCATTCCCATATAGGCTATGCCGCGGCCCCTGAAGGTCTGTTCAGCGTCCTCTCCCGCCGCCTCGGCCGCATCAAAAAACTGGATGGCGGCGTCGTACTCCCGCTCGGAGATGGCCTGATAGCCAAGGAGGTTATTCTCCTTTATCCCCGTTCCCTCACAGCCGGTGAGAAGGAGGATCCCGGCGAAAAACACCGGCAAAGTCTTTTTTATATAAAATAATCCCGATCTAATCAAAGTCTGTATGTTCTGTAGCAGTTCTTTCCTGCTTCCTTTGCTTCGTAAAGTGCCCTGTCGGCCGCCTTGAAGAGGCTATCATAATCCGCACCGTCCCTGGCAAAATAGGAGATGCCTATGCTGCAGCTTATCCCTACTTTTTTACCCTTTTCTTCAAAGTCGCGTTTTATGGTCCGGTTCAGTCTCTCCGCTCTTTCCTCTGCAATGCCTCTCGTGGTATTCCTCATGAAGACCATGAACTCATCGCCTCCCATGCGTCCCACAAAGTCGGTTTCCCTGAAGGTGTCCTTAATACTGGCAGCCACAAACTTAATGACTCTGTCTCCGAAGTCATGTCCCAGGGTATCGTTTACGGTCTTAAAATTATCCGTGTCGATCATCATCATGGCGTGGCAGGAATTAATGCTTCCTTCGTTGATGCATTTTTCCACACTGCTCTGCATGGCGGTCTTATTTAGGAGCCCCGTCATGCCGTCTGTCAGCGCCCTGGCCTCCAGTTCCTCCCTCTCGGCCTTTTCCGCGGTTATATCCTTGGCGGAGCCGATGACTCTGATGATACGGTCCTGCTTATCCGCAAAACTGGCATAGGTCATTCTGAACCAGACGTATTCCTTCTTGCCCTTCGGCCTTATCCTGTACTCCGTCACCCCTTTTTTCTGAACTGAAAGACACTCCTTAAACAATTCCATGCAGGTCTTTAAGTCCTCCGGATGGATCACGTCCCCCAGCCGGGAGTTCTCCATAAAATGCCTTATCACTCTGCGCCTTCCATCTGCCTCTCTTTCGGAAGTCTCAAGAGTATCGCTCAGAACGTTGTAATCGTACTCCGTATTATCAACGGCTTCTTCTATGAGCTTAAGCCGTTCCGTCTCCATATAGAGCTGTTCCGTGTTCCTCTGGAGCTCGGCCTGTATAAGCTTCTCATTGGTAACGTCATTCAGCACCACGAGAAATCTTTTTCTTCCCTCACTGTCCGTATAGATCCTGCCCTTATGGTAGACCCATACTATGTCATCCATAAGCCCGCGGACCCTGTAGGTCAGTTCCACGCTGTCAAAGAACATGGTCTGATTCTTTATCTGCTCCCGCACCATGGACCTGTCAAACTTATATACGAAGAGCTCGAAGCTGTTATAAAAATGTTCCCTGAAGCTCTTTTCCGAACAACCGAATATGTTAAGGAGACCGTCGCTTACATAGCCGATCTTTTCCGTCTCCGCGTCATATTCCATCACTCCCCCGGGAATATTGTCGAGGAGCATTGCCAGCATCTGTTTTGTACTGTTAAGCTCCGCTTCTAGGCTTTCGATTTTTTCCTTGTCCCTCTCAGCCATACAGAATGATTATAATTGTTTTAGGAATCCGTATCAAGAGCCGCAAGTCTTTCCGCCACGTCTGCCCCGGTAAGAGGCTCTATCACCTGATCCAGATCCCCCTCCATTATCTTTTCGAGAGAATAAAGGGTAAGGCCTATACGATGGTCCGTCATTCTGGACTGGGGGAAATTATAGGTCCTTATCTTTTCCGAGCGGTCCCCGGTCCCCACCTGGGATTTACGTAAGGAAGCCTCCTCGGCGTGGGCCTTTTCCTTATTCAGCTCATAAAGCTTTGCCCTCAGAACCTTAAAGGCCTTTGCCTTGTTTTTGATCTGGGACTTCTCATCCTGACAGGAAATGACAATGCCTGTGGGGATGTGGGTCAGTCTCACCGCGGAATCCGTGGTATTGACGCACTGTCCTCCGTTTCCCGAAGCCCTGAATACATCTATACGGCAGTCGTTTGGATCAATACTGACCTCTATCTCCGTGGCTTCCGGCATGATGGCCACCGTCGCTGTGGAGGTGTGTATCCTGCCTCCGGACTCTGTCTCCGGCACTCTCTGCACTCTGTGGACACCGCTTTCATACTTTAATTTTGAATAGGCGCCCTTTCCGTTTATCATAAAGCTCACAAATTTGAAGCCGCCGATCCCCGTATCCTCCACATCGGTGGTCTCTACGGAAAATCCGTTTTTCTCCGCGTATTTCACATACATGCGGTAAAGACTGGAGGCGAATAATGCAGCCTCCTCTCCTCCCGCTCCGGCTCTTATCTCTATTATCACATTCCTGTCGTCGTCCGCATCCTTCGGGATCAGTAAGAGCTTCAGTTCCTTTTCCAGCTCCGGCCTTCTTTTAAGGGCATCGTTCAGCTCCTCCTTTGCAAGGGCCTTTAATTCCGGATCCTCCTCGGTCTTCACCATTTCCTCCGCGTCGGAAATGGCCTTTTCATTTTCCTCGTAACTGCGGTAGGACTCCACAACGGGAGATAGTTTTCCCTGCTCCTTCAGCAATTCCATATAGAGTTTGGAGTCGTCCGCTGTCCCCGGATTATTTAACCTCTCGGTTATCTCCTCGTATTTTAAGACTGTTTCTTTAAGCTTTTCAAACATTTCACTACTCTTTCGTTGCCGGAATAATCCTTCAATACTTCAATATGCCCGAAGCCTTTGTTCTCCAGTATCTCCCGGACTTCACTGCCCTGCCCGGCGCCGATCTCAAGGATAAGGCTCCCTCCGTCAAAAAGATGTTCTCCCGCTTCTAAAGCTATCCTTCTGTAAAATGAAAGACCGTCCTCTCCTCCGTCCAGAGCGTTTTCAGGCTCGTGAAGACGGACCTCCTCCATTAGTCCCTCTATATCCCCTGTCCTGATATAGGGAGGATTACAGAGAATATGGTCAAACTTTCCGGTTATCCCGCTGAACATATCACTTTTAACAAGCTCCGGCGTCAGTCCCAGATTCTCCGCGTTTCTCTTTGCAAGGGCAAGGGCCTCATCGGAGATATCCGCTCCCACTCCTCTTATATCGTTTTTGTATCTCATGAGGGAAAGCAGGATGCAGCCGCTTCCCGTACACATGTCCAGCACATCCGCCCCGTCGTTTATATCCATAAGGGCTTCTTCCACCAGGAATTCCGTGTCGATCCTTGGTATCAGCACTCCGGGTGAGGTGAAAAAGTTAAGGCCCATAAAGTCCGTTTCCCCGGTGATAAGCTGCAGCGGGATACGGCTTCTCCGTTTTTCGATCAGTTCCCTGAAGCTCTTTTCATCCTCCGGATCCAGTTCCTCTTCCCCCTCAGCGAGAAAAAAGGTGAGATCCTTCCCGGTCACGTGCGAAAGAAGCAGTTTGACATCGGTCTCATGCTCTGAAATACCCGCCCCGGCCAGTATTCTGTTTCCGTATTCAAGCCCTTCCCTATAGTTCATTCCCGAAGTTGTCCTTCAGATACTTTTTCCAGTCAAATACAGCATCCACCGATGCTATCCCAACCCTTATCATATCATCATCCGGCTCCGCCGTTGTAAGCTTCTGCATCATTAATCCCGGCGCCGAAAGAGATCTCACCACCGGATTATTGCTCCTGCCCGCCAGCCTTATAAATTCATAGGCAACTCCCGCTATAAGTGGTATCAGTATTATGCGGAGAGCGGTACGCATCAGCCTGTTGGGGGTATCAATAAGGGAGAAGAAAATGATTGACACCACCATTACATAGAGAAGGAAACTGGTGCCGCATCTCCTGTGCTCTCTGGAAGCTTCACGCACGTTTTCAAGGGTCAGCGGATTTCCCGACTCCAGACAGTTTATACACTTGTGCTCTGCCCCATGATAACGGAATACCCTTTTTATATCCTCCATCATGGATATGCACTTGATATAGATAACAAAGATCACAAGCCTTATAACGCCCTCGATGAGGGCAAGGAGATGGGGGGATGCGATCCATTTTGAAAAAATAAGGGAGAGATAATAGGGTATTATCATAAAGAGACCCAGAGCCAGAAAAATGGAAATGATCATTATGATGACCGTCATGATCCCCAGGCTGCTCTCATGCTCCTTATCCGTCACAACCTTTACCCCGTCACTTCCTTCATCCTTCTTATTTTTCTCCCCTTCCTTTTCCTCCTCGGCAAAAAAGTCCGCAGAGATATTAAGGGCCTTCATCCCCAGCACCAGGGAGTCCACAAAGCCCGCTATCCCCCGGAGTATGGGTATGTTCTTCACGGCTTCCGAAGGGATTATGCCCTTATACACTCCCTTTACCACGGCCATTTCCCCGTCCGGCTTCCTGACAGCCACGGCGTAATCCTCTTTATTTCTCATCATCACGCCTTCCATGACTGCCTGGCCGCCTATCCCGGAGTATTTAGCATTACAAGACTGTTCTTCTCTTCCCATGTCCTTCCTTTCCGTTCAAAGGCTTTCATTTTATAAAATAA
>CADBTX010000043.1 GCA_902797705.1 uncultured Lachnospiraceae bacterium
CCGGCGGCCCCCAGGCTCCGGACTTTAGCGCCGGCGGCCCCCAGGCTCCGGCACAGTAAAACAGAAAGGACTTTGACAGAAAATGATTCAGGAGATTTTAAGGGAAGCGGTTGATCAGAAGGTTTCGGATATTTTCCTTGTTCCGGGACGTCCGGTATCTTTTTACAAGAACGGCGTCATCACAAAGGAAGGCTTTGTAATGCTCTCCCCCGACGAGGTGGAGGAGGATGTCCGCGAGATCTATGAACTGGCCCACAGGGATTATTCCAGGCTCACCGACGGCGGAGATGATGACTTCTCACTGTCTGTGGCAGGACTTTCCCGTTTCAGGGTCAGCGCTTACAAGCAGAGAGGCACCGCATCGGCGGTTCTTCGTGTGATCTCATTCACTCTTCCGAATCCCAAGGATTTCAGCATTCCGGAAAATATTGTAAATCTCGGAAACCAGCCAAACGGAATGGTTCTGGTGACAGGCCCTGCCGGAAGCGGTAAATCTTCCACCCTTGCCTGCATCATCGATCATATAAACAAGACCCGGGAATCACACGTTATCACCCTGGAAGACCCCATAGAGTACCTCCACAGGCACGATCAGAGTATTGTGAGCCAGAGAGAGATCGGCGTTGATACCAAGAGCTACGTGGCCGGCCTCAGAGCGGCCCTCCGTCAGTGTCCTCACGTTATCCTTCTCGGTGAGATGCGTGATTTTGAGACTATTTCCGTAGCCATGACCGCAGCAGAGACAGGACATCTCCTGCTCTCCACCCTGCACACCATGGGCGCTTCCAATACCATAAACCGTATCATAGACGTTTTCCCTGCGAACCAGCAGAGACAGATAACGGTACAGCTTTCCAGCGTTCTCCACGCCGTGGTTTCCCAGCAGCTGCTGCCTACCATAAGCGGAGGCGTTGTACCGGCCTTTGAGATAATGACCATGACTCCCGCCATAAGAAACATGATAAGGGATGGAAAGGTTCACCAGATCGACGGTGTTATCTACTCAAGCCCGGATGAGAGTATGGTCTCCATGGACGAGAGCATCAGCAAGCTCCTGAATGACGGCATCATCACAAGAGAGACCGCCGAAAGATATGCAGTACATCCTGAACGTTTAAGAGAAAGAAAAGCCTGATCCATACGGCATCAGGAAGTAAGCCTTTCCGCCATGACTTCACGGTCCGAAGAGAATTGCACCGCATCTTCGGGACTTATGACACCTTCCTTACACAGTCTGTAAATGGAGTTGTCCATGGTGGAGAGGCCTTTTTCATTATCGGCCTCCATATATCCCTTTATTTCCCCGATCCTGTTCTCCCTGATCATTTCCCTCAAGGCATTATCCATGAGAAGCACCTCAAAAACCGGCACCATATCTCCCTGCACCGATCTGATGAGCTGCCTTGAAAGAACGGCGATCAGCACATTTGAAAGACGGTTTAGCGCCTGCCTTCTCTTGGATTCCGGAAACATGTCGATAAGGCCCGCTATGGTCCGCTCCGCCCCGGTGGTATACATGGAGGAAAAGACCAGCCTTCCGGTCTCAGCCGCCATGATCGCGGCTTCCGCCCCCTCTTCTCCCTTTACGGTCCCAAGGCCTATCACATCGGGATCCTGTCTGAGACAGGAATCCAGTGCCGTTTTATAGTCGGCAGAGTCCACTCCTATCTCCCGCTGATTCACGATGGACTTCTTATTCTCAAAGATAAATTCTATGGGATTATCGAGAGTAATGATATTACATGCTCTCTCTTCGTTGATCCTGTCTATGAGGGAGGCTGTCACTGTGGATTTCCCGGAGCCCGAAGGCCCTGTTATCAGTATAAGTCCCCTCTTCTCCTCACAGAGCTTCAAAACATTTTCAGGTATACCGAGTGTGGAAGCCTTAGGGATAACACTGTCCACAAGCCTTAAGGTGATGGTGATCATTCCCCGCTGCCTGTAGGCATTGACCCTGAACCTTCCCGCATCCGGTATGGACACCGATAGATCGATCTCCTTCTTCTCCTCAAATATCCCTCTTTGGGCGGGATCCGTAAGAAAACAAAGGACCTCGAGCGTATCGCCCGGGGTCAGCTTATCATGGACGGTGGGCAGGAGTTCACCGTTTATCCTGAATCTCGGTGCCTCTCCCGCCACAAGATGTATATCGGTGGCCTTTTTTTGAGAGGCCTCTTTTATCAGCTCATTGATATCAAGCATCTGTCAGTTCTCCAGCGATGCAAGAAGGGAGGGATCGATGGCTTCAGGCTCTGCGCTGTTCTTTTTCATGCCAAACATCGCTTCCATGGCGCCTCTGTCAACAGAAACCCTGTTATCCATGGTCTTCATCACATCCTTGATGTCCAGATTACCGTATATCAGCTCCTGTCCGAGGTCGATAATGGAATTGTCCGAGAAGGTGAGGACCACAGGCTTAAGCACGTTTCTCGGGTTCTCGGTGATAACAAGGCCCTTGTCACCGTTTGTAAGCTCCACGGTGCAGCCGGGCACAAGAATGTTTATGCTGTCGATCAAAGCGTCTGTGACTGTTGCATCATAGGCTTCAGGGTGATCCATCAGATACCGGATCGCCGATATCTCAGAGGTTGGCAGGGCGTGCTCGTTCATGGCAGTGATGGAGTCAAATTTATCCGCCACCAGCAATATCCTTGCGCCAATGGTCAATTTGGCGTTCTTTTCCACCCTGTCCTTACGGATGCTCTCGCTCTGCCTGAAGGCCTGCTGGGCGGTACGCTTCACCGAAGGCGTAGTGCCGAAGGCCCGGTCCAGAAACTGGAAGCCGAGAGCCTCGTACTTATATATGACATCCATATCCGCCTCCGTCAGCCCTTCAGACTTTGCCGCGATCTCGGGGGGGATATCCAGTTTCCCTATATCATGCACAAGAGCAGCCGTTACCACATCATTCTGCTCATTAAGCTTTATGTTCATCTTGTGGGAAATAAGGGCGCAGAGTATGGCCACATTGAGGCAGTGCTTGTAATGCTTATCCTCCTGGCTCCTTAAGGACTGGACGAAATTCAGTTTGTGGTCCAGACGTCCGTAACTCTTGATTACCTGGGATACAATGGTAGGTGTAGCCGAAGGCTGACCCTTCTCCCTTATGTACTTCCACTCATCCTGAATCCTGAAGGTATTTACCATCTGGAACTTTTCGAAGGCTATATCCTCCTCTGTGATGGGAGGCAGGGGTTCCGCCGGTTCCAGGATATACAGACCTATGATCCCGAAATTATGAACTGATTCTATGCCCTGTCTCGTGAGCTTGGAATCTCTTTCATAAAGAAGGACTCCCTTCCTGTCATAGATAGGCTTGGCAAGCCTCATACCTTCTTTTAAATCGTCCTGTTTTACAAATAACATCTGGTTTTATTCTACTCCCTTATTGATCTTCAGAAGCATTCTCTCGAATTCTTCCATATCCACAGGCTTTGAATAATAATAGCCCTGGGCCACATCACAGTTGATGGCCTTAAGGAAATCCACCTGATCCTTTGTCTCCACACCCTCAGCCACAACGGTAAGTCCCAGCTGCTTGGACATGGTGACCGAATTCTCTATTATTATCCTTCCTCTCTTCGTGGACATGATCTCGTCCACAAAGTATCTGTCGATCTTAATAACATCTACGGGAGCTTCCCTCAGCATATTCAGGGAGGAATACCCGGTCCCAAAGTCATCCATCTCTATAACGAATCCCTCAGCCTTAAGGGCATTCATGACCTCATAGAGCTTGTCCACATCCTCCGTGAAGAGGGTTTCCGTGATCTCCAGCTCCAGATTCCTGTTGTCGATGCCATACTCCTTGGTAAGGCTTAGCAGAGTCTGGATGAGATCCGTGCTTCCGATATGATACCTGGAGATATTAACGGAGATCGGCACACAGACGTCATTTTCCTTGAGGTGGGAAAGGTACCTGGCCGCTGTCCTCCACATATATTCATCCAGCTTTTTAATAAATCCGTTGCTCTCAAAGTAAGGCAGGAACTCACCCGGAAGTCTCAGTCCCCCTGTGGGATGATCCCAGCGGACCAGCGCCTCCGCGCCGCAGATCTTTTCGGTCTTCAGGTCCATCTTCGGCTGCAGGAACATGACGAACTCATCATTGTCAAGGGCTGTCTGCATCTCGCTCTCCATCTGGGAGACCTTTCTCTGCATGAGCCTTATCCTGTCATCATAGATGGCGAAATTGGTGAGCATGTTACCCTTTATATCCTTCTTTGCAAGCCTCGCTCTGTCGCACATAAGGCGGATAGCCACATCCCTGTTGGTGATCTTGTAGATACCGAAGCAGAGTATGGAGCCGCAGAGCTTTGCTTCCTCAAAGTCAAAGAGGGCGTTCAGCTTCCTTATATAGTCCAGAATGTCCTGATCGTTCTTATAGCTGATAAGTATGGAGAACATATCAGCTTCATATCTTCCTGCAATGCCGTCCTTTGAAAGGCTGTCCCTTATGGCCTGTCCCATGGCCTCAAGACACCTGTTTCCCGTTTCAACACCGAATCTGTCATTGATGATACGGAAATGCTCTATATCCATGGCCACAATGGCGAAACGGGTATCCTTCATCACATGGATCTTCTCTGAAACATTTCTGTAGAAGGCCTCGGCATTATACAGCTTTGTCATGGAGTCGAAATCAGCCCGGAATTCAAGTTCCGCCTTTATCTCCATCTCACTGTTTACATCCTGGAGGATACCTGTGATACGGGTAAGCTGGTTATTTAAGCCGTTCAGAGTCTGTACCGTAACGGTGAACCACCTGGGGATCTTGTGCTTATTTATGATCCTGACGGTGGTCTTATGGGTATTCGGCTCATTCTTTACGCTGTTAATGAACTCCTCATATCTCTTCTTGTCCTCCTGAGCGATCTTGAAGCTCTCCAGAAGAGACCAGGCGCTGTCCTGCATATCCGGCTCCAGGTCGAACATATCTTCAAAATTGGAACAGATATAGTACCTCTGCTCAGGGGCGTTGTATTCAAATACATAGATGCCGGTGAGCTCATTCACATGCTCGTATCTCTCATTGTCCTGGGCAAGCTCATTCAGGAAAACATTATTGTCCAGCATTGCCTTGTATTTATTCTCAATGGCGGCATTGCGGGCGATGTCATTCTTTATCTCATTGATATCCTTGGCTGTGATAAAGACCAGTTCATCCTCTTCATCTTCCTTCATCGGAAGAAATACCGTATTTATGTCGTACCAGTGGAAGGTGCCGTCCTGATTTAAGAGCCTGACCTGCCTGTGTAACTCGGATTCCCCCTTCTTCCTGGACTCCCTGAAGTAACCGGGATCCGTGACATAGAGAAAATCCTCCCTGTCATCATAGTGGATCACGTGGTCCAGATACTGCTTTCTCAGCTTTTCATAATCAGCCACATAACTGTCCAGAACATACATGATGTTCTCTTCCCGGACCCTGGTACAGGTATTTCTGGTGAGATTGATCTCCCATATGATATCCGAAGCTCTGTAGATGGCATCATTGAACCTCTCCATACTGCTGCGGATACTCTGCATCTCGGCTTTCGCATCCTCATTGACATCAATAAGGACATAGGCCTGCCGCTTATCTCCTGTGGAGATCCGTGTGATCCTGGTGTGAAGATCAGAGCGGAGATACGGCGAATATACATATCCGTCAGCAGAGGAACGGTCATCTTCAAGAAGGGCTATGGGACAGTCTATACAGGGCTCTTCCCTGCCCTTTATGACCTCAAAGCAGCGTCCCGAAGTCTCCCCGGTGAACCTTTCCGCCAGAGCCTTATTCATGTAGAGCAGGTTATGATCCTCGTCAATGGCATAGGCCAGTGACATCATGGGATCCAGAACGCTCTTAATGAGCCTGATATCGCTCAATCCCTCAGACTTATCACCGAGGTCGTTTCTGCCCCTCATCTCCGTATCGTAGATTACAAGGCCGCCTCTCTCCCTCTTCTTTGCCTCTTCCGCTGCCTCATTGGCCTTTTTCAGCATGCCCTCATAATCGGGCATAGTCTCATCGGTTGTTATGGCAACGCCGATCAGCACAATGTTTTCGGGATTCTCCACAAAGGAATTGGTCCAGATATTCTTTATGGCACGGTTAAAATAGGTGGATTTATCGGCGACTATGCCGGCATCTGTGATCCCCCTCATATGTATCAGGAAGCTGTTTTCCGAAAGCCTGCCGATGATATCGCTGACACGAAGGGAGCGCTTAAATACCCTGGACACATCCACAACAAGAGTATCTGCTCTTTCCTTCCCCTCTTCATAGAGTATCCTGTCGTAGCCCGGAAGCCGGACAAGGATAAGGTTCGGGATCTCTCCCACCGCCCTCTCTTCGTAAGCTGCATTAAGCTTTACGCTGAATTCGCTCTCGGTATCCAGTCCCGTAAGCTCATCAGCCACGCTTCTTATCTCAGAGCCCTCCGCCTCATCATTTATATCTACAGGCTTAAATGTGCCGTAGAGAAGCGCAGGTCTGTTATTCTCATCCATTATGGTCTTCCCGCTGACCTTATACCAGCAGAAAGAACCGTTAAAATCCAGACACCTGAAAAACTCCCTTCTTCCAGGGGAGTCATAGCGCATGGGTCTGAAAAACATTATGGCCCTCTTTACATCATCCGGACAAACCTTTCCGGCGATCTCAAGGGTTTCACTGTAATTGGATATTTTTACCTGACATGGAATGAATTTGGTCACATTTCTGGAAAAACTCATTACATCAGACTGAATATCATATTCAAAAACAATAGTCTCCATTGCTTTATTGTACCAATTATTATGCAAAACGTCAAAGAAACTCTGACATTAATCTGTTAGAAACATCCAATCCTCTGTCGTTGTACCGGTACCTATCTCCGTCATACTCCATAAAGCCATTTTTTATCTGATCCTCAAGCTGTTTACCGTATATTTTGCCGATATCCTCCCCAAAGCAGTCCCTGAAATCCCTTGAAGACACGCCGGACACCATCCTGAGCCCCAGAAACATGAACTCCTGCATCTCCTCTTCTCTACTCAGTATCCTGTCCTCCTGAAGAGCGGCTCCCGGTTGATTTATGTAAACCAGATCCCGGGTGTTGGTGAATCTTCTGTTTCCAATCAGAGAGGCGGCGCTGAGACCGTATCCCCTGTACTCCCCCCTGGTCCAGTAACGTATGTTATGAACGCACTCCCTGCCGGATCTCGCATAATTTGAGATTTCATAACGCATGTATCCATTTTTCTCAAGGATACTCCGGATCATTCTGTCCGTCTCCTCCAGTTCCTCCTCAGATGGCAGATCCTCCAGTTCCCCTTCTTCATACATCCTGTGGAATTCCGTCCCGGGCTCTATGATGAGGGAGTACACGGAAAGATGTTCCGGCCCAAGCTCCAGGGCCTTATCCAGACTTCTTTCCATATCCCCGGCTTCTTCCCCGGGAAGGCCGGACATCAGATCCAGATTGATATTGTTAAAGCCCTGTTTTCGAAGCATATCATATGTTTTTATTGCATCAGCGGAGCTGTGTATCCTTCCCAGCCGCATTAAGCTCCTGTCATTAAAGGACTGGCACCCAAGGCTCACTCTGTTTATCCCGGCTTCAAAATATACCTTCAGTGCCTCGGAGTCTATAGTCCCGGGATTCATCTCCATTGATATCTCGGCGTTTTCTCCTATAACGTACTTTTTTCTGAGAATATCCATCAGCTCCCTTATAAAGAAAGGCGGCACCAGTGATGGTGTGCCGCCTCCGATATAAACAGAGTCCGCTGTTCTCCCCTCAGTTTCCCCCTCGTTATGGATCTCACTGAACAGAGCCTTAAAATAACTATCGATATCGTTCTTTCCCCCAAAGGAAGGAAAGTCGCAGTACCTGCATTTCCTAACACAAAAGGGGATATGGATATATACGCCTATGCTGTCCAAATTCATCAATCCTCGCTGTCCAGCTTCAATACACTTAAGAAAGCTTCCTTCGGTACCTCCACACTTCCTATGGAACGCATCTTCTTCTTTCCTTCCTTCTGCTTTTCAAGAAGCTTTTTCTTTCTGGAGATATCTCCTCCGTAGCACTTGGCCAGCACGTCCTTCCTTACCGCTTTCACCGTCTCTCTGGCAATGACCTTTCCCCCCACAGCCGCCTGTATCGGGATCTCAAAAAGATGTCTCGGGATCTCTCCCTTCAGTTTTTCGCACATCTTCCTTCCCCTCTCATAGGCACTGTCCTTAAATACTATGAAGGAAAGGGCATCCACATACTCCCTGTTTATTAAGATATCCAGCTTCACAAGCTCTGAAGGAACATATTCCTTGAGCTCATAATCAAAGGATGCATAGCCCCTGGACCTGCTCTTCAGGGCATCAAAGAAGTCATAGATGATCTCATTTAAGGGAAGGTCATACTTAAGCAGCACCCTGGTGGACTCGATATAGTCCATTCCCGTCTGTATTCCGCGTCTTTCCTGACAAAGCTTGATTATAGCCCCGAGATATTCCGTATTTACCATGATCTCAGCTGCCACAAAGGGCTCTTCCATATGCTCTATCTCGGAAGGATCCGGAAGATTCGCGGGGTTTGTGATATCGAGCTCTGTGCCGTCATTCTTATAAACCTTATAAACAACGCTGGGGGCAGTGGTCACCAGATCCAGGTCATATTCCCTCTCCAGCCTCTCCTCTATGATATCCAGGTGCAGAAGCCCCAGAAATCCGCATCTGAAGCCAAATCCCAGCGCCGCACTGGTTTCCGGCTCATAGACCAGGGATGCGTCATTCAGCTGAAGTTTTTCCAGTGCCTCCCTGAGATCCGTGTATTTGGCCGCATCCGCAGGGTATATGCCGCAGTACACCATGGAATTGACCTTCCTGTATCCCGGAAGAGCTTCATCGCAGGGATCCTGGTCGTTAGTTACCGTATCGCCAACCCGGGTTTCCTTAAGGTCCTTGATGCTGGCGCAGATATAACCCACCATACCCGTGGTGAGCTCATCACAGGGAATGAACTGTCCTGCCCCGAAATATCCTACCTCAACCACGATATCGCTCTTTCCAGTGGCCATGAACCTGACTCTGTCCCCTTTTTTCACGGAACCGTCCATTATCCTCAAAAATACGATTATGCCTTTGTAGGAATCATAAAGTGAATCAAATATAAGAGCCTTCAGCGGTTTATCCGGATCCCCCTTGGGAGAGGGTATCTTATTCACGATATCCTCCAGCACATCCTCTATGCCGGTTCCCTGCTTAGCCGAGATCCTGGGGGCGTCCATGGCCTCTATGCCGATCACATCCTCTATCTCCTCTGCCACTCTGTCGGGATCCGCGCTGGGAAGGTCTATCTTATTCAATACCGGAAATACGTCCAGATCGTTATCCAGTGCAAGATAGACATTTGCAAGGGTCTGGGCCTCTATCCCCTGGGATGAATCCACCACCAGCACCGCGCCGTCACAGGCCTTTAAGCTGCGGCTCACCTCATAGTTAAAGTCCACATGTCCCGGAGTATCTATCATATTCAATACATACTCCTCATTGTTTTTCGCCCTGTATATAATACGGACCGCCTGGCTCTTAATGGTTATGCCTCTCTCCCGCTCCAGATCCATATTATCCAGAACCTGCTCCTGCATCTCTCTTTCCGTGAGCAGTCCCGTGGCCTCTATGATCCTGTCTGCCAGAGTGGACTTTCCGTGGTCTATATGGGCAATGATACTGAAATTTCTGATATGCTCCTGATCCATATTATCTACAGCTGTTCTCCTCTTTATAGTATTTAAGCGCCGGGCGCTTAACTCCTTTTTCTACAATAGATAGTGTTACTTTAGGAAGATTCCCCATATTTTGGGGTTTTGTTTCGAGCGTTTGCAAAAAATATTTCAAATGAACCAAAGATGACCGTTATTTATTCATTATCCTCCGGAAACTCCACAGTTACGTACCATCCTCCGCCATTTCCTTCTTTCACGGATCTTACCTTTCCCTTGTAATTTTTCAGGGCATCCTGTCTCTTAAAATTACCTGACATAGCGATAGCAGGTATTATGGTATAGTATACCACCAGCCCTCCCTGAAGCTCGGATTCCTCCACTTCCACCTCCGCCCCGGGGACGATGTGGGAATATTCAATTTCCATCTTAAAATCCATTTCTCTCATTTTGCCACCGTTTATCATTATAGAATAAAAAACCCCTGCGGTATAGAGGGATACCGCAGGGGGATGGGTCAAAAAGATTATGCTAATTTATTTACTGCCTTGGTAAGACGGGAAACCTTCCTGGAAACAGTTCCCTTGTGGAACAGTCCCTTGGATCCGGCTTTTTCCATCTGGCCGATAGCTGCCTTTAAGGCATCAGCTGCTGCCGCCTTATCATTAGCATCTATGGCTGCATAAACCTTCTTTATAGAAGTCTTGACAGCAGACTTCTGGGATTTATTTCTCTCAGCTCTTTTAGCGCTTGTGATAACTCTCTTCTTTGCAGATTTGATATTTGCCAATCTTCCTTACCTCCTTATCCTCAGAATTTGCCTTGGTCTTCATCTGTCACCTGCGGTTCTGCATGTGACTCTTCTGAATTTACACCAAAATTTTTGATCTATGACTTCTTGCGGATGAAATCGGAAATAATCCACAAGAATCCGGCTTCGCCGGACACGCCGGTCAGCAAGCTGACCG
>CADBTX010000044.1 GCA_902797705.1 uncultured Lachnospiraceae bacterium
ACCTTATGACGGGGCTTGGTCTCGACAGGGAGACAGCAGCCCGCACCGCAGTGAACGGCAGGAGTCCAAAGAATAACAGATATAACGATAATCTGTCCGAATACACGGGTGAAATGCAGGAGATCAGCGCAAATGATCTGGATAAGGTGAAGGCTCCTTTCGTTGACCAGGCTTCAGCCGACAGGATGCGGGAGATATCCGGCATGTCATACTATGTGGATAACATAAGAAGACAGTGGCTCTCAATGGAAGGTCACACTCTGATCTCCAGCCTCAATTCAAAAGAATACAAAAGGATGGAAAACGCTTTTCACGATTATATATCCGCATATAATAATGTTATTTCCGGCAAAACTCCGGATGGAAAACACAAAAGAAGCGATCCGGCGCAGCTTTCGGAAGCGGATTACAAAATCCTCCGGGATCTCGAGAAGGACCTGGAATCAGCCGGAAAGGCATACCATGATGCAAAGGTAGCCCAGAAAAAAGGCGGCTTTAATAAGCATAAGACCGCACATGCACGTGACAGAGACGCGATGGCCATGCTCTTCTCAAGCTTTTCGAAGGACGCCCGCGACCCATCCAATGGAGCCGATATAAAGGAGAAAAACGGAAAGGTAAAGACCGCAAGCCTTAATGATTACATCAATGAAGAAAGGCGCCTTAATAAAAAAGCCCGGGAAAGGCTTACTGCAAGAGTGGAACGGCATAATACCGATGCTGCAAAAAGTAAGCAAAAGGACGGACGTTCCAGGTAACTCATCATGACTCAGGCTCATTTTCTTCTCTGTATGTTTGCAGACGCCGTTTAGGAGATCTCCAGGCAGAAAGCCGCAAACTCAGCAAAAAGAAAGGAACGTCTGCAGAAAAAATAATGGTAATGTAAAACCTCACAAAGAAAAAAATATTGTAAGCTGCCATATCTTTCCCGCCTCCGTATATATAGACAAATGAGTTAAGCCTTCCAGCTTGAACGTTACTCATTCCCACGGGGAACAAAAATCATCTTCACTACAACGGAGGTACGAAAAATGGCAATGAACATGATCAGTGAAAAAGAGCTTGAAAACGTAACAGGCGGATATATCTTTTGTGTAGACGAAGATCACAAGTACGATCTATATGAGGTCCGTAATGACTTTGACGGAAAGTATGTTGATACCGGAAGCACCTACTGGACCAGAGAGGGCGCAATAGAGGCAGCAAAACGCACGGGAATGTCCACAGAGGAAATAAACATAAAACAGTTACACTTCCTCATGGTCTTCCACCGCCTTCCGAAGGACTAAAATACCGCACTATCCACCGATCCGTATATTTTTACCGCTCTGTCCCGGTCCGGACAGGGCGGTTTTTCTTTTTGCTCAATAGAAAAATGTGAATGATATATTTGTTCTTTACTTAAGAAAGTGTTAAAATAGCCAATATACAATAAGAAGGGATCACTTCTACCATGAAAAAGCTTACAAATACCGATCTATCTTACTTCTGCGGCCAGATGGCCATGATAATCCGGGCCGGTATCTCTTCCATAGAAGGCCTGCACATGATGAGTGAAGACTCCGAGGCTTCATCGGATGAAAAGAAGCTCTATTCAGAGATACAGAGAAAGCTTGAAGAAGGCGGCTATCTGTATAACGCTCTGGAAAGCACCGGAGTGTTTCCCGCATACATGGTTAACATGACCCGTATCGGCGAAGAGACGGGTACTCTTGATAATGTTATGGAGGCTCTCCGCATCCACTATAACAGGGAGGAGGAGATCCGCCAGTCCATCAGACAGGCTGTGACCTACCCCATAGTTATGGCGGGAATGATACTGGTGGTGATCCTGGTATTGCTCCTTCAGGTAATGCCGGTATTCCGTCAGGTATTCAGACAGCTTGGAAGCGAAATGACCGGATTTGCCGGGATCATGTTTGATGCCGGTGACGCCATCAGGAGATATTCTCTTGTTATCGTGGCGGTATTTGCCTTTATCCTGCTTCTGATCTTTATATGCATTAGGACCGAAGGCGGACGCAGGGCAGGTATAGCCTTCCTTTCCAATTTCAGATTCTTTAAGAAATTAAGAAATGATATCAGTACCAGCCGTTTTTCCGACGGTCTGGCTCTTGCCCTCCGTTCCGGTTTTTCCGCCGACTTCGGCATAGAGATGGTTTCGGAGATAATCGACGACAAGGCCTTCCGGAAAAAGATAGATGTCTGCAAGGATAAGCTTAATAACGGAGCACCCTTTGACGAGGCGCTTAAGGAATCCGCCATATTGTCCGGTGTTCCCGCAAGGATGATGACCATAGGAAACCGCACGGGATCCGCCGACACAGTAATGCAGCAGATCTCCGACCTCAGTCAGAGGAATATAGACACCAGCATAAATAACGCTCTTGGTGCCATTGAGCCTGTGCTCATCGTATCCCTGTCACTTATCATAGGCGCGATACTTATGTCTGTTATCATCCCCTTCCTTGGAATGGTATCCTCAATATGAGAAGGAAAAACAACGGAGATAAAAAAACAGTATTTACCCTTATTACCTTTGCTGTCATAATGGTCCTTTTTCTCCTGTCTGTCAGAATGGCATCCAGGGGAAACACGGAGAGGCAGAGGGAAAGCCTGGAAAAGGCACTGCAGCGTGATGTCACCCACTGCTATGCCACCACCGGAAGATACCCTAAAACCCTGGACTATATAGAGAGGGTTTACGGTCTTACCTATGACAGGGATCTGTTTTCCATAGAATATACGGTCACCGGCAGCAAGATCCCGCCGGAGATCACTATCACCGAAAAAGGAGAGGGGAATGAAAACTCAGGGCAGAAGTAGGATAAACGACATCTTCCCCATATTGCTCTTTCTTGTATTTACCCTTTCGGCTCTCGGCATAGTCCTCATGTCAGTCCAGATCTATCAGAGGATACTGGCAAGATCCGAGAGAAGTTATGACATAGAGACGGCCGCCCAGTATCTTACGGAGAAATTCCGCAGTCATGATGAGAACGGCAGCATAGAGATACAGTCATTTAAGGGACATAATGCCCTGCTCCTTACGGATACCGTTAAGGACGAGGTATATGTCACCTATATCTATACCTGCAACGGCTACTTAAGAGAACTGTACACTGCAGAGGCTTCCCTTGACCAGTGCACAGAGGACAGCGGTACAAAGATTCTTGAAATGCATGATTTCATCCCAAGGAAGCTGTCGGATAAACTCTTCGAGCTGGAATTTATCGATAATAAGGGCGAGAAGCTGAAGACCTGCCTGTCCTTA
Organism: uncultured Lachnospiraceae bacterium; assembly: GCA_902797705.1. Taxonomy (GTDB): domain Bacteria; phylum Bacillota; class Clostridia; order Lachnospirales; family Lachnospiraceae; genus NK4A144. Next base: position 3,275 of record CADBTX010000044.1, read on the forward strand.
AGAAGCGGAGGTAGTCAGTCATGATGAAAAGAAGGCTGTCTTCCGGCGATCTGATGCTTTTGGAACTGGTATTTGCCATCGTCTTTTTCTGCCTTTCCATGGCAGCTGCCATGTCCGTATTCGGAAATGCCTATGAGATGTCCTCAGTTGCCGAAGACAGGGACATAAGCGTGAGAGAGATCTCCTCCGCGGCCGAGATCATAAGAGCATCGGATTCCAAAGAGGAAATGGGATCCTATCTTCTGTCAGAGGGTTTTGCCACTGCCGGTAATGACGTATACGAAAAGACCTACGGAGACGGAGAGTACAGGCTTGTCATTACTGTTACCGGAACAGGCACCCTTTATAGCGCCGACATGTCCTGCTACTACGTTAAATCCACGGCTTCCCATAACACGAAGGAAGCATTTTATGATCTGGTCGTAAAGCATTCCATGAAGGGAGGCAGCGAAGATGGGCGATAATACTCCCAGAAACATCGGACTTCCCATGCTGATAGTGGTGCTGGTAAGCATCTGTCTCTTTTCCTTCAGCGGCATAGCATATTCCACGGCAAAGCACAGCTACGAGCAGAGCGAAGCCCTGATAAAGAGAACCGAAAATTACTATAACGCCTGTAATGAAGCCGAAGAAATGCTGGATTCTCTTGAGGTTCCGGCGGAAGAGACCACCTATTCCTTCCCCTTCGGCATGACCATGGAAGAAGTGCAGGTGACCGTCAGACCGGATGAAAATGGCGGATTTGATATAACAGGCTGGGTCATCTCTGATACAGCCAGCTGGGAAGCCCCGGATCCCGAAAGCACCGGCGGCCCTCAGGCTCCGG
>CADBTX010000045.1 GCA_902797705.1 uncultured Lachnospiraceae bacterium
AGCTCTTCCACCACATCATTTGCGTCTGTATCAACGTCTCCGTCCTTCGCCGTGGTGCTCATGAGTCTGGGATCCTTTATTATGTCCTGGTTTACATAAAAATTCTCTGCTGTAAGGTAATAATAGGTGGGGTTAGAAGGGTCCGTCACAGCTGTACTGAAATACTGGGTGTCTTCACCGGTGTAGGGATTGATATCATTCAGTTTTCCGTCCTTATCCTGCCACTGGTAGAAGGATACATCCATAGGATCGCCGTTTAAGTTTTCTCCGGTATTCTCTGTTTTATTGAACCTGAAAGCAAACTCCCTTACCCACTGGTTTAATTGGGACATGTAATAGGGTATGCCCTGATAGTCAACGGAATTACCCACTCTCACCTTTTCTCCGGGATGCTTGCTGGGATCATTTCCGGGGCTCATATTAAAGGTCACATTGTAAGTTCCGGCAACGCTGTCCTTGTCCACGCTGAAAGATCCGTAGCTGTATTCGTAGCCCCCCACATTGACTATTCCCGATGAAGGGATATTGAGCTTGGAGATATATTCTTCCAGGGTACTGCCTTCCGGAGCCTCATGGCTTACCGTTACGCTGTTGGTTGTAACCTCACACTCCTCACCTTTGAAATTCTCATTATTATTGCCGTCCCTGAGCTCGATAAGAGATTTTAAGCTTCCGGAAAGATTGTCCGCCAGTACGCTGAAGGGTGAAAGGGTATCCTTCCATCGGATGTCATAGAGACCATCCACATCACACATATTGTGGCGTTCCGTATTTTCCTTCCGCCCTATAAGCTCCAGGGTATTATAGTCATAATTGCTGACAAGGGTATTTCCGTTGCTTATCTTCACGGTAAAGCGGTTGGCCCCGGTGGGATTGTTGTTATCAGCTTCGTTCAGCACCGGAACCTCGGAAACCTCCACATCCACGATCTTTGAAAGCTCGTCCACGAGAAGCGCCCTTTTATCCCTGAGTTCATTGGCCTTAGGACCTGCGAGTTCGATAAGGTTGATCTGCTTATTAAGCGCCGCTATCTCTTCCGCAATGGTATTGATCCTCTCAACTGTGGTCTTCACTTCTTCGTTGATGGACTGCTGCTCGCCCTTCAGATTCTCTGCCATGGTCCTGAAATATTCCGTCAGGGTCTGGGCATTTCCTATGAAAGCGGTCCTCGTGGAGGTCTGGCCGGGATTCTTTGCCAGCTCTTCAAGACCGTTATAGAAATTGTTATAAATAGTGGAAAAGCCATTGACGGTAGAACTGTCCTCAAAGAATTTCTCGATCCTTATCATATGGGACTCGTGGGTTTCATAACGTCCCACATCAGACTGGTTCGCCCAGTACTTTCCGTCAAGGAAATCATTTCTGTACTGATCGATGGCCTTAACCTTGACTCCCGTTCCCTGCATACCGTAACTGGTATAGGTACGGAGAGCATCGGAGGCCTTTCTCTCGGCGTACTGCCTGGTGTATCCCTCTGTCTCGACATTTGCCACGTTATTTGCAACGGTATTTTCAGCCACCTGATATGCGGTAAGGCCTGAATATCCGATCATAAGTCCGAAAAATTGTGAAGTGCCCATAAATGAACCTCCTGCGCTTATTTAATGCCCTCTCTTAAGGCCGTCTCCCCGAGAAGCCCTTAGGTAAGGGAGGTAAGAAGGGTATCCAGCATGCTGTTTATAGTATTGATGTAACGGCTGTTGGCGTTATAAGCATTCTGGAATCTTATCATCTTTGTAAGTTCCTCGTTGTCGGAAACGCCCACTACCTGCTGTCTGGAATTCTCTATATTGAGAACCGATGCCTCCTGCCCCATGGATACGCTTCTGTAGGTATTTCCGTAGTTGGCATACTGGTTAACGATATTTATGTAGTAGTTCTCGTAACCGAACTTCGTTATGGTATTGGGATTTAAGGTCTCCTTATGAGCATCATCATAGAAGATATCCGCAAGTTTCTTCGCCGTCTCATAGTCCACGGTCTGATCATTCTTTATGAAACCGTTATTCATGAGACTCGGCTGACGGAGAAGATCCTTATTTATCATGAGATTGGCAATGGTGAAGGTCGCGTTCACATACTCATTTCCGTCTATGGACTTGTCCAGTTCCTTTGCCTCGATATCACTGCTGGTGGTAGCAGTAGTATAATCGGTTTTGGTCTCCGAATTATGGGCGGTTATCCTCGTAAAAAGCTCCGGTGATCCATTGGTATGATCATTGGTGAGAAGATCATTTATGGAGGTGGTGATATCATGGATCAGGTTGTCAAACTCCGCCTGAACCTCTGAAATATTGAAGCCCGCAGGTCCCACAAAGGAAACCTTTCCGGGTTCTCCATAGGCTTCAAAGGAGATCTTTCCCTGCAGCTGGTCAGAGTCAAAATTGGGATCGGGATAAGATGATGCCTCCAGATCCTTCCAGGTACCGGGCTTATAACCCCTTGAGAAATAAAGAGCCTTCAGTGATCCGTTGTCGGAGCCGATGTCCGCATTTATAGGCTGGGTCAGGTTGAAGACCTTCTGATTATTGTATCTTTCCCAGGCCGGAGTAACGAATCCGCTCTCCTCGTCTCCGGGGAGGAGGGCAGCCACCATGGGATTGGTATCATCCTCATCCACCAGTGTCACGCCCTCAAAGAAGACCTTGACCCTTCCCTGCATATCCTCTCTGTAATCAATACGGCCGTATGCTGAAAGTTCGTCCAGTATCTGATCCCTGGCGTCCCTGAGATCATTGGGGCTCTCGATGCCGCTGACCTCGTATGCCGTGATCTTTACATTGAGATCCGCTATCTGCTTGGCATATTCATTTATCTTATCAACCTGATCCTTTATCTGCTGATTCAGATTCTCCTGATAAGTCCGAAGATCCGAATATACTGCGTTGGCCCTGTCAAGGAACTGGGAAGCGGTGCTGACAAGAGCCGCCTGCACAGTGGCGTCCGCAGGGGACTTGGACAGGTTTTCAAGAGCATCACGAAGATTCTGGAGGGATACCTGAAACTCGGTCCCTTCTGTCTCTCCGAATAAGGTATTTACTTCCGAAACTGCTTCATAGCTGGTGGTATAATAGGCTGATCTGCCTGACTCCGTCCTGTACTGCCTGTCAAGGAATTCATCCCTTACCGCACGTACATCGGTATATGCTACGCCAAGTCCGGACTGCAGGGTATTGTTATAGGACTCACCTATCTTTATAAGTTCCCTGTTGCCCTGTAATACCTGCTGCCTGGTATAGCCGGTGGTATCTATATTGGCAAGATTGTGTGCTGTTGTATTCAGCGCGTTCTGGCTTGTCTGCAAGCCGGATGCACCGACATAAAGAGCGCTCATAAGCGGCATATGATCACCTTACACAACTTTCCGGCACTATGGCCTTCACTGTTTGGCATCAAAGCCGCCTTGGGCACTTCCTAAAACGCTACCCGCATTGGATGCGTCCTTAGTGTAATTTCCTGTTTCCGGCGCTGTCCTCATTGCTTTAGCCAGCGACAGATTGAAATCGATCATGTCCAGGGACTGTCGGATCAGTTCGCGGTTCTGGTCATTTATCACCATCAGCTCACCGATTGTGGCTTTGAGCCGGTCGTGAACATTTCCTAAATCTTCACGTTCCTTGGGTCTTTTCCCGAGTACCTCTTCGAGATACGAAAGCTTCAAAGTCTTAACATCCGTGTTAAGCACATTGGCGATGTCTTCCATCACCGACTGCCGTTTCTGTTCCAGTGCTGCAACTTCATCGACAATCAACTGTTCCTCATCCGTGATCTTTTGAAGTTTCTGAATATCCCCTTCGATTATGACGGGGGTTTTCTGTTTCGATAGTTCGAGAAGGTCCTTGTATTTTTCTTCTTCCGCATCCAGGATGTGGATAAGTTCTTCCATCAGGCTAGCCAACTGAAACTACCTCTCTGAATCAGGACATTAAAGTCCGAGCTTTTCCATGAGCTTCTCAGCAAAGCTCTCACCGGATACATCATAATTACCGGCCTTGATCTGTTCCTTTAACGGAGCCGTTTTTTCATAACGGATATCATCCGCGTCCTTAACAGCCTGCTTAGCTATCTGAAAACTCTTTCCGATCCCGGATATTTCCACGGAATCTCTGCCATAGCTGGTCTGAGATACGGCTGCCGTCTTCCTTTTCGGCTGTGTCCCGTATACGTTCTGAATTGCTGATAATGTATCTATGCGCATGCCGACTCCTCCTTTCCCTGTCGTTTGCTCCCGCAGCGTCCGTGCCGCAGGCTTAACTATCTACATTAAGTTTATCGGACTTTTTCTGTTTAACTTTAGGATTTTTAGGATTTTTATTGTACTAAAAATAATACAATCTATTTGATCTTCTCCCGCTCATTGTACTCCGACAGAACCGGTTCACCTTTTTTCAGGGATTCCTGAACGTCCAGCACCCGCTGATTTGCGCTGCCCCGGAATCTGAGTCCCAGATTCTTTTCTTCCGTATGGAATTCTCCGTCCACAAGTACATCCAGGAGCTTCAGCATGGGCAGTGTATCTTCGGTGTGGCATCGCCTGTTTTCCGGGTCATTCAGTTCCTCCCAGGTATAACCTGAATAGGACCATATGCTCTTCCCCGGAGCCTCCTCCCTGACCCTTTTAAGGAAGGGAAGCAATACCCTCTGGTTTTCAGGTTCAAAGGGTTCTCCCCCCAGAAGAGTAAGGCCCTCCACGAATCCTTCCTTAAGGGATGCTATTATGGCATCCTCCTCTTTTTCGGTGAATTCCTCCCCGAAATTAAAGTCCCAGGTCTCAGGCTGGAAGCAGTCCCTGCAGTGGTGGGTGCATCCCGAAACAAAAAGAGTGGTGCGGACACCCACTCCGTCCGCTATATCATAATATTTAATATTGCCGTAGTTCATGTTATTCCCCTCCGATCCCCGGATTAAATATTTTTTTCCTTATAATTCCTCGTGGCTCTTTGGAAGGGTAAAGATAAACTCAGTACCGACGCCCTCCGTAGATATCACGTTTATATTCTCTTTATGGGCCTGGATTATCTCCTTAACTATGGATAGTCCCAGTCCTGTGCCCTTCTTATCCTTTCCTCTGGAAAGATCCGTTTTGTAGAACCTGTCAAAGATCTTGCCCACAGATTCCTTTGGGATACCGATGCCATGGTCCTTCACCGAGACAAAGATCTTTTCACTTTTTTCCGTAGTCTCTATCTTGATAATGGAATTTGTGTGGGAAAACTTTATGGCGTTATCCAGAAGATTGTAGAGCACCTGCTGGATCTTGCTCATATCCGCTTTGACAAAGAGTTTTTCACCGGTGAGCACCAGTTCTATGTTGATCTTCTTTGCCGTACAGGTGCCGCCGAAGGTCTCTGCAGTGCGCTTGATCACGGCGTTTATATCAAAATCCGAAGTCTCCAGTACCATGGAGCCCCTGCTGGACAGGGTGTTCAGCTCCAGAAGTCCGTTAGTAAGCTTTGTCAGCCTGTCTGTCTCATTTGACACGATGGAGATATATTTCTCGTGCATCTCCGGGGGAATGGTACCGTCCAGCATGGCAGTGAGATAACCCTTTATGGAGGTAAGGGGAGACCGGAAATCATGGGATACATTGGCAATGAATTTCTTCTGGTTTTCTTCAGACTTTGCGATCTCGCTCGCCATATATTCCAGGGTTCCGGCCAGATACCCCATCTCGTCTCTTCGATGGGCCTCATTGGTACTGTATTTCATATTACCCTTTGCATATTCCTCCGCCGCGGTGGTGATGCGGTTAAGGGGAACATATACAAAGACGGTGAATCCGAGGAGGATGAGGAGAGAGAACAGAAGTATCTTTCCCGTGGTGAGATACACGATGTTCAATATCTCATTCCTTGAAGCCAGGATGGACTTCATGGACTGGTGTATGACCACATAACCTATGACCTTGAAATTGGAAGTGATGGGATAATATACACTTAAGGCCTCCTCCTTGAAAGCACCGTAAAAATTACCGGTCATATAATATCCACCGGAACGCGCCGGATTGAAATCCACATATACCGGCGTATCCGTTCTTCCGTTAGGCCGTCTGGAGTCAAAGAGAACCTTTCCCTCATTATTGATTATCCATATCTCGGCGGAAATATAGGTGTCAATAGCCTTAAGCTGCATCTGCGCACGGTTCTTTGCGGTCTCGTCCTTGTCGTAGATCTGTACCGCATAATTTGTCGCTATTAGGCTGGCCTCCCTGTAGAGGGAGGAAGCCGCTCTGTCCGTAAGATGCTGCAGTGTCCTGCGGCTGGTGAAGGTAGCTATCAATACAACGGAAGCTATTCCGAAAAGCAGGTAGATTATAAGAAACTTTAGATAGAGGGTGCGTCGCATCTTCATACTTACACCTCATCCGGCGCCTAGGGCGCCACCCTCTTATCACGGAGTTCGGAAATGAATTCCTTTATCCTCGAAAGAGCGATCTTCAGATTTTCAATTGAGTAGGCATAGGAGATCCTGACAAAACCCTCGCCGCATTCGCCGAAGGCCGTTCCGGGAACCACTGCCACCTTCTTGCTCTTTAAGAGCTCTGTGCAGAATTCTTCACTGCTCATGCCGAATTCCTTTATGCTGGGGAAAACATAGAAAGCGCCGTATGGCTCAAAGCATTTCAGCCCCATCTCCTTAAATTCGTTCATAAGGAAGCGGCGGCGCTCATTATAGGCGTCCCTCATTTCCCTGACGTCATTCTCACCGTGGCGGAGAGCCTCCACCGCAGCATACTGGCTGGTGGTGGGAGCGCACATGATGCAGAACTGGTGGAGCTTCGTCATCTGGGCGCAGATATTTTCCGGAGCCAGGGCGTAACCAAGCCTCCAGCCAGTCATGGCATAGGCCTTGGAAAAACCGTTGATGTAAATCGTCCGTTCCTTCATTCCCGGGAAGGTGATGATACTGACATGCTTCTCTTTATAGGAAAGCTCAGCGTATATCTCATCGCTTATGACATAGATATCATTTTTGATGATGATATCCACAAGTTTCCGGAGATCCTCCCTTTCCATAATGGCACCGGTGGGATTATTGGGATAGGGAAGCACCAGAAGTTTTGTCTTATCCGTAATGGCAGCTTCCAGTTCCCCGGGCTTCAGCCGGAACTCATTTTCCTCCTTCAGATTAATGACCACCGGCTTTCCCCCCGCCATAATGGTGCAGGGGATATAGGAAACGTAACTGGGTTCCGGTACTATGACCTCATCTCCGGGATCCAGCAGTGCACGGCAGGCAAGGTCTATGGCCTCGGAGCCTCCTACTGTGATAAGGACCTCGTGAAGGGGATCATACTCTACCCCCTGGGATCCCGCCACATATTTGACGATCTCCTTTCTCAGTTCCTTTAATCCCGCATTGGAAGTATAGAAGGTCCTGCCCTTTTCAAGGGAATAGATGCCCTCATCCCTTATATGCCAGGGAGTATCAAAATCAGGCTCGCCCACTCCCAGACTGATGGCGTCCTTCATCTCATTTACTATGTCAAAAAATTTTCTGATGCCGGAGGGCTTTAACTCCGTGACTCTTTTAGAGATCGGATCTGTCATGGTGTTATAAGCTGCCTTTCATCTTCGTACTTTTTCGCAAGGATGGTCCCGTGGTCCTTGTAACGCCGTAAGATAAAGTGTGTGGCGCAGGAAAGCACGGCCTCCTGAGCAGAGAGCTTCTCCGTAACAAAGCGGGATATCTCCTTTAATGTGCGGCCCTCGATGGTGATGAGCAGGTCGAAGCCTCCGGAGATAAGATAGACGCTGTTCACCTCTGCGAACTTGTATATCCTTTCCGCCACCACGTCAAAGCCCTGGCCTCTCTGGGGAGTACAGCGGACCTCGATAAGGGCAGTCACCGTCTGCTCGTCGGTCTTATCCCAGTCCACCAGGGTAAGATAACCGCAGATGATCCCCTCCTTCTCCATCTCATTCATCTCATTCAGGATATCGGTCTGCTCCATTCCGAGACGGACCGCAAGCTCTCCTATGTCCACCCTGGCTTCATGTTCAATGGCTTTCAATATCCTTATCCGGCTTTCCTTCTTATCCATTCTCTAAAACCTGCTCCTTTGATAGTACTTTATTGATCTCATCCCTGTAACGGGGTGATAGAAATCTGGTATTTCCGTTATTTGTCACCACTCTGTCATTCGAGTCCGTGGTCACTCCTATGATGGCTGCCGGAACGCCGCTTTCCTTCAGTCTCCGGACCAGCTCGTAGCCTCTGTGGGTAAAGACCAGGAAGGCTCCCAGGGACAGTAAAAGATAGGGGTCAAAGTCAAGGAAATTGGCGATCTCTATGGTCTCCTGCTTCACCGGGATATCCTTTAAGGATACATCTATACCGACGGAACGTTCCTCCGCCATATCCCAGAGAGCCCCGTAGACTCCTCCATCTCCCGTCTCCCGGAAACAATCTATGCCCATTTCCCTAAAGATCTCTTCCTCGGGACCGGGGGCGGTCAGGCGGTCAAATTCCTTTACCCTGTCCACGAAACAGGGAGAAAAGTATGTCAAAAGATCTTTTTCTCTCTTCCTTGCGATAAGAGCACTTCCCTTAAGCCCTATCCACTTTGTCATCACTATGGTCTCAGCCGTCAGGTTCTGCTTCGTCCTCTGCACGGTATTCCTCATGCTGTTCCTCCTGAGGCTGTTCGGCTTCGGGAGCCGGTGAGGGCTGCTCTGCCGGGGCTTCCCCCGTTATCTCCCCGCCGGCAGCCGCTGCTGCTGCGGCCCCAAGCTGCTGCTCAGCCAGCGCACCTGCGCCTCCGTCCAGCTTCACAGAGGCAGCCACTGCTTTGGCATAATCAGGATTCTGTGTATTTATGGCATTGTTCAGGGCGGCCTTTGTAACATCATTATCCGTTGCGGTGCCGATACTGATGATCCTTGGAACCGCCTTATATGTGCTGGTGCTGATCTTCACCCTGTCCTTTTCCACGCCGCCTTCCTTGATGATCTTCCAGAATTCACATCGGTATCCCGTATGCGCGGACTGGGTGTGAACAGATCCAGCAGGAGATTCAGGGTCCGCAATGACCTTATCAGGTCCGGGTTCCTCTCTTGAAAGCTCCACGCTCTCAAATTCCAGGCTCCGGTTTGACATATCCCTGGTCTCCACGCCGTAGATCGTGAAGGTTATGGCCTTTCCTCCGGTCTGTCCCGCTATGTAGATCGGGTACTCCGTATTATTCGTAAACTTGAAATCCTTCGCGGTACCTGCTATGGCCGCATCTCCGCCATGGGGCACATAGTCCACCACCATGGAGTGATTGCTCCTCTCATCCACCTGCAGTTCTGCCCTCAGCACAGCCTGGTACAGTGTGGTGGAAACCTGGCATATGCCTCCTCCCAGCGATTCGACCACAAGTCCGTTTAAGTAGGAACCTGCCAGATGATATCCGTTTTCCTCGGTAAAGGGACTCACATGCTCATATACCGAAAACTGCTCTCCGGGATAGAGAAGGGTTCCGTTTATATGCTTGCAGCCGGTGGAAATATTGGCACTTCTGTCCGCTCCGCTGGTCTCGTACTTGGTGGTGAAACTCCCCAGCTTGTCCTTGATCTTTGACAGGGTCTCGGTGTCACCCCTGGGCTTTACTGTGTCGATCACAAGATCCACGCTGCCGCCTTCGGCAGAAAGATCATTTGCGATGTAATCCTCCACGACCTCAAGGGAAGCATCCACATTGACGCCCTCTCCGTCCTCTCCCTCTATAATGGTGAAGTTTCCGCCATCCCCGGGGATCAGTTCCGCGTTCTTTGGCTTTGTATCATAGGCGGCGCACTGCTCGGTAAGCACCTTTTTCAGAGCCTCGTCGTCCATGGAAAGTTCCAGATCGTATACCTTCTTATGCTTCTTAAGGTCTGACAGGTCCTTAAAACGACGGATCACGTTTCCCGATCTTCCAAGTTCCACCGCTTCCGAAACTATCTCGCGGTTTCCCCAGGAAACGGAAAAATCAGCAGGCTTTACCACTACGGTATTCCCGCTAACACAGTTCAGGACAAGGTCTGCATTGTCCAGGCTCTCCATGTAGTTTTCCACAGCGCTCACAGCTTCACTCTCCGTCATTCCGGACAGGTCCACTTTTCCCGCATAGACACCTTCCTTGATAAGGACCCCGTCGGCCGCAGCCGTCGGATATGGGAAAAGAAGACAGAGAAGCAGCACTGTCCCGATCAGATTAACGATTTTTTTCATTATGTCCTCTTTATATGGTATAATTCCAGTATGCAGCCGGCTTTGCTTTAGTTGCCGGGAAGGAACATCAGGATCATTGCCACTATCAGTACTATGACTATGATGGAAGCGATCTTTTTTCTGTTCCTTTTATTAAAAAACTTGAAGAAATTCATTTTTGTTCCTTGGCTCACACTTCAAACACAACATATTGCGGTTTAAGGTCCGATTTCCCCTTAAACTATACAGATTATAGATGAAACTCCTTACTTTGACAAGCGTGGTCCTGATGGGCCTCATAATAAATAACGCCATCCGGAGAAGCAATGCCAGAAGCCGGAAAGCCCATGATGAATTCTGGGACAGGGAAAGGGAATCCTACCGTGCTCCCGAGAGATCCACCGAGGATCTTGATTTTATCAGAGTCCCCGAAAACCTGCCAATCCATATTAGCACAGATGATCCTCAAATCAAGGAGTATCAGGAAACTTTGGAGAACCTTACCAAAAAGGACATAATTAACCTGTCAGGTATCAGCAATACTGATATACGGATGTCCTACGGAAAGAATAATATGGAAGAACTTTCAAAGGCTGACCAGCGTTATATAGTTCTCTGCCGGAATCTGAATAACCTGTCTGCCGCCTATCTGGAGCATGAGCACAGGGCGGAAGCCGAGGAGCTGTTAGCGTACGCTCTTTCCATAGGCTGCGACATCTCCACCTGCTGGAATAATCTGGGGCGCTGCTATCTCCTGAGGGAAGACCGTGACTCCCTTCATAAGCTTCTTTCACGGGCTGAGGCCCTCAGTGACGAAACGGTTTCAAAGAAAGAGATAGTCTCCGGTCTTAAGCAGCTTTCGGATCTTATGGATGTGGTCATATGACAAAAAAGCAAAAAGCGATAATAGAAAGACTGAATGAAGAATACGGAGCCTTTACGGAGCCAACCCTGGATTACGGGGAACCCCATGAGCTCCTTATCGCCACCATGCTTTCCGCCCAGTGCACCGACGAGCGGGTGAACATGGTCACAAAAGATCTCTTTAAGAAATACCGGTCCGTTGCGGACTTTGCGGATGCGGATCTTCGGGAACTGGAAAAGGACATCCACTCCGTGGGTTTTTATCACGCAAAGGCCACCCATATAATCGAAGCCTGCAGGAAGCTCCATGAGGTGTATGAAGACAGGGTGCCCTCAGACATCGACGATCTCACAGGACTCTCCGGGGTGGGACGGAAAACCGCCAATGTTGTAAGGACCCACATATTCCACATACCCTCAGTGGTGGTGGATACCCACGTGAAGCGTATCTCCCGGAAGCTTGGTCTTACTAAGGAAGAGGATCCGGTAAAGATAGAATTTGATCTTATGAAGAAGCTGCCGGAGGAACAGTGGTCGGCCATCAATCTTCAGCTGATAACCCTCGGGCGCAGCATATGCACAGCGAGAAACCCCAAATGCGAACAGTGTTTCCTTAAGGACCTCTGTCCCTCGTCCGGTTCCCGGATCATAAAGCGCAGAAAGGATTAAGTTTGGTCCCTCCGCTCAAAACAGGCGGTGGGATCTGAGATAAAGAAAGGAGCGGCATAGAAGAAATATGAATGAAGGACGAAGAATGTACGGGCTCTGCACAAGGATGTTCCCCATATGCAGGAGCATCATGGGAAACGGCGTAAGGGAGACCTTCCGCATGCTCCAGTCGGAGATCCCCGAGATCCCCTTTGAGATGCATGAGGTTCCTACAGGGACCCAGGTACTGGATTGGAAGATCCCGAAGGAATGGAATATAAATGACGCCTACATAAGGACCCCCGGCGGCGATATAATCTGCGAATTCAAAAAAAACAATCTGCACATCCTCCATTACAGCGTCCCTGTAAATAAGACCGTAACACTTGAGGAATTAAAGCAGCATATTACCACCCTTCCGGACCAGCCGGATGTGATACCCTATGCTTCCAGTTACTATGAGGAGCGCTGGGGCTTCTGCATGTCCTATAACGATTATCTCAAGCTGGAGGAGGGGGAATACCTTGTCTATATCGATTCCGAATTAAAGAACGGGAGCCTGACCTACGGAGAGATCCTGCTGCCGGGTGAGAGGGACGAGGAGATCTTCTTCTCAAGCTATACCTGTCATCCCTCTATGGCAAATAATGAATGCTCCGGTCCCAGTCTTATCATAGAGCTGGCCCGCTATCTCCACTCCCTTCCGAAAAGACGCTTCAGCTACCGTCTGGTGCTGGCACCGGAAACCATTGGTGCCCTTACCTATATAAGTAAGAACCTTCCCCATCTCCAGTCCCATGTGAAGGCAGCCTTCAATCTGACCTGTGTGGGTGATGACAGGACCTACTCCATCGTTCACAGCCGTTACGGCAATACCCTGGCGGACAAAGTGCTGGAAAATGTTCTGAAATTCCATTATCCCGAATTTAAGAATTATGATTATACAAAGCGTGGCTCTGACGAGAGACAGTATCAGGCCCCGGGCGTGGATGTGCCAATGGTGGCCTTCTGCCGTTCCAAATACCATGTATTCCCCGAGTACCACACCTCCGCCGACAATCTGGACTTTATCTCCACCGGCGGCCTTCAGGGCTCCTTTGACGTAATGAAAAAGGTGATAAATGCTCTGGAATACAACAGGAACTTTAAGGTCACGACTCTCGGAGAACCACAGCTCGGCCGCAGAGGGCTGGTTCCCACCATGTCCGACAAGACCACCTATCAGCAGACCCTTGCCCTTAAGGATCTGATCGCCTATGCTGACGGCACCAACGATCTCATCGATATCTCAAATCTGATAGGCGTTCCAACGGACAAGCTGATCCCGCTCATTGACAGGCTTGTGGAATGCAGGCTCTTCAGAGAAGCCGCCGAGTGACCCTGCAATGGAACCGAAAAAGAGGTGGAATATAAATGGCTGAAAAGAAAGCAAAGACCGAAAAAAACGTAAAAAAAAGCAATCCCAGGTGGACTCCCGCCTATGAAGTGGATCCCGAGGTACCAAAGTACGGAAGGATACATATGTTTCCTCTTGATAATGTGGATGGCTTTGATATACGCCCGGGCTTCTATGACCTTATGGGCGCTACCGCCATTCCCTGCGGTGTGAATTTTACCATATCCTCAAACCAGGCCACTTCAATAGAACTTCTGCTTTTCAAAAGAGACGAGCAGCAGCCCTATGCGGTCATTCCCTTTCCAAAGAATTACAGGATAGGAAATGTCTATTCCATGATCGTCTTTGATCTTGACATAGAAGACTTTGAATATGCCTACAGGGTTGACGGGCCAAATGATCCTAAGAGAGGACTTATCTTTGATAAGACCAAGATTCTTTTGGATCCCTACGCCAAAGCCGTTGCCGGACAGCACGACTGGGGCCGGGCTCAGAGAGGGGATTATCACGCCAGGGTGGTAAAGAACAACTTCGACTGGGGTAATTCCGAAATGCCCCTTACCCCCATGGAGGATCTGATAATTTATGAAATGCACGTCCGTGGTTTTACAAAGGATGAATCCTCAGGGGTCACCAAGGGAAAGAACGGAACCTTTGAAGGGGTTCAGGAAAAGATACCTTATTTAAAGGATCTTGGTGTCACCGCAGTGGAACTCATGCCCATCTTCGAGTTTGACGAGATCCTTGGGAGAAGGGATTTCTACGGAAGAGAGCTGATGGATTATTGGGGCTATAATACGGTAAGCTTCTTCGCCCCCAATACCAGTTACGCTTCAAAGAGAGAGCATAACCGGGAGGGAAGCCAGCTTAAGTCCCTTATCAAAGCCTTTCACGACAACGGCATAGAAGTATTTCTGGATGTAGTCTTTAACCACACGGCGGAGGGAAATGAAAACGGGCCCTACATAAGCTTTAAGGGTCTGGACAACAATATCTACTATATGATGACTCCGGACGGATATTATTATAACTTCTCCGGCTGCGGCAACACCCTGAACTGCAATCATCCCATAGTACAGAAGATGATAAGGGACTGTCTCAGGTACTGGGTCACTGCTTACCGTGTAGACGGCTTCCGTTTCGATCTTGCCACCATACTGGGACGTAACGAGGACGGTTCACCCATGTCCGAGCCTCCCCTTCTGCAGAGCCTGGCCTTCGATGCCATCCTCGGCAGGGTAAAGCTTATCGCAGAGGCCTGGGACGCAGGAGGTCTTTATCAGGTGGGGTCCTTCCCCTCCTGGAACCGCTGGGCGGAATGGAACGGGCGCTACAGGGATGACATGCGCTCCTTCCTTAAAGGAGATAACGGAAAAGCCCGGGCGGCCGCAAACCGGATAATGGGTTCGCCGGATCTCTATAACGGAGACGCCAGGACCTATAATGCCTCCGTGAATTTCCTTGTATGTCATGACGGCTTCACCCTTCATGATCTCTACGTTTATAACGTTAAGCATAATGAGGAAAACAACTGGGGAAACACCGACGGAAGTGACGATAACCTCTCCTGGAACTGCGGAGTGGAAGGGGAGACCTCAGACCCGGATGTAAGGTTCTTAAGGCGCAGAATGATGAGAAATGCCATGACAGCCCTGCTTCTCTCCAGAGGAACCCCCATGTTCTATATGGGAGATGAATTCGGAAATTCCCAGGGAGGAAACAACAACGCCTACTGTCAGGACAATTACATCTCCTGGCTGGATTGGGAAAAGCTGAAGCTGAATATTAAATTCCATGACCATGTAAAAGACATGATAGCTTTCAGGAAAAAGCATATAGCCATAAGAAGAGAATGTGAGCCCTGCTCTCTCCAGTTCCCCACCATGTCGGTCCACGGCGTTAACCCCTGGAATACGGATTTCAATGATGACTCACACTATGTCGGCGTCATGTTCGCCGGGCGGAATCCAAACGGCCGCGGGGATGATATCGTATATGTGGCCTTTAACACCTATTGGGAGGACCTGGAGATACGTCTCCCTGAACTTTCAAGAGAAAGCGGCTTACAGTGGGTGATAGCCATAGATACCTTTGAAGAGGATTCCCTGATAAAGGGCAAAAAGATAGCTCCTCCCTCTGTGCTTATAAGGCAGCGTTCCATCATGGCCTTTACAGCAGTTCCTCTTAAGTGATCTCCTGAAGGAGTGTCTTAAAGACGATCACTCTTAGAACAACGTACTCTTCTTAGTATTAAAACCGGCCGGGATATTTCCCGGCCGGTCTTTTCTTTATCACTTCCTGTTATTTCACTTCATTTCATCAGCTGCCGCGTTTCGGCGTTTCTTATCATCATGGATGATCTTTCCTGCCACAAGGGCTGCTGCTGCAAGGATCAGTATCCAGAAGATCAGGTTCATTCCGTCTCCTGTGGTAGGAGCCAGCCTGTCTCCGAGTACTCCCGAATCAGGACCTTCTCTTACACCGAGAACTCCGCCGTCAGGTCCGATCCTGACACCAAGTACATCGCCGCTGATCACTACGCCCATAAGTCCTGACTGAGGAGCTGATGAACGTCTGACCTCTACAGGTCCATCCGGAGTATCAAGCACCATTCCTCCTCTTCCGGAGCTGCTGGTCACGACTACGGTACTCGTTCCTGTTACTACCGACGTACTTGTGGTAGTGGTTGTGGAAGTAGACGTCCTCGTGGAAGTAGACGTCCTTGTGGAAGTACTTGTAGTGGTGCTTGAGCTGCTGGTCGTTGAGCTGGAGCTTGAGCTGCTGTCTCCCGGCTGTTTCCTGTAGTTCTCTATAGGCTTATTGAAGTATGTCCTGTCAACAAGGTTTCCTTCATTGATAGTGAAGAAGTAAGCCTTATCCGGATCAAAGCCGTAAGCGCTGTCCCCGTTTGCCACCTCGACCAGAGCGTATTCACCCCAGACAAGATTCTCTACCTTTACGTAGCCGTCCTTATCGGTGGTATAGGTGCCCTGCCTGAACCAGTTACCATTAAAGAGTCCTGATGATGCAAGGAGCTGGGCTGCGGTCTGAGGCTTGTCAATGATATAGAGATCAAATGTAACGCCCTCGAAAGGAACCTTGATCCACTCACTGCCTTCCCTGTATACCTTCACCTTCTTGAACTCCATGGCTCCGAGGTAAGGCCTGTTTTCATAGGCTATATTAATGGTTCCGTTGTTATTATTGTAGGAGATGTTCTCTCCCTTATTTACTGTAATGGTTCCATCCTCGGCAACTGTGAAGTAGTCGGTATCCGAAGGATCTGCCTTCTTGTATCCGAAAGGCGCCGCATCCTCAGTTACCATATACTTGCCGGGTGCCAGGCCCTTATCCAGTGTGTGAGGAGTGGTAAACCTCTGAACCGTTCCGTCAGGACCGGTTATTGCAAGAGCCGCTCCCTCAACCTCTTCCTTTGTTACCTTGTCGATCTTAACTATACGGATCTCATTACCATAGTTGGTAAATACGCAGGTATCGATCTTAATGGGTTCTCCGGTAAAGAACCTTACAGCTTCCTTGAACAGGTTGGTATTTACCTTCTCGGTGTTCTCATCCTCTCTGTTCTTTGCGCTTTCAATGCTTCCGGATACTCCCAGTTTTCCGTCATCGCTCTTACTTACATTGATGATGATCTTATACGCTGCCTTGCTGTACTGTACATTAGGATCTCCGCCATACTCCTCATAGAGCAGATATTCATGGCTGCCGATATCCTTGTCGCTGAACTTCTTCAGGAATGACCCGTTCTTGCCGGTAAGAGTGATCTGTTCAGTAGTTGCCGTCTTCTCATCCCTTAAGTAGAAGGTGAATCCGGACTCGGGAAGAGGTGCCTCTGCCCCGTTAACCTTGTAGATCTTCTGAACAGGTATCTCTATCTCCACATTGGGTGTATTGATCACTTCCACTTCCTGCGTCACACCCTCAGCAATGCTTCCGCTGTTCACATTGCCCCTGTAGCTTACGGAGTAGGTCTTCTTTCCGTACTCGGTCTTTGTCTCGGTAACGCTGTAGCCGACTCCAACGGGAAGATTCTCAGCGGTAATGCTTTCTCCGGCCTTAAGCTTGAATGAAGCCGTTCCATTTTCAAACTTCATTTCGCCATAGGGTCCGTCGATGGAAGCATCATCAAGCTTCACCTCAAACTCAAACTCCGTAGCCATGTCACCGGCGTAATCGCTGACAACAGTCTTTGTAACCTTCAGGTGACCCACCTTTCTGGTATTGGTAAATGCGATGTCCGCGCCGCCTTCTCCAAGAGCTCCCGTTGCCTCGTAACCAGCTGCGCCGTTTACTGCGGTATCAAAAGACTCACTATCGTTCACCTCGGTTACCGTATAGGTGACTCCGTAAGGAAGACCCTTGATAACAGCTGTGTCGCCGTCCTTAAGGTTGATTGCTGCCTTTCCATCCGTAAATGTTACGTTCTCATGTCCTTCTGTTTCAAAGGTTCCGTTCACCTTTTCGGAAAGGTCTATATTGAAGACAAAGTATCTGTCTGTATCGGAGCTTATCTTATTTACGATCTCCTTACTTATCTTAAGATCGCCTCCGTTTTTCCTGGTATTTGTGATCCTGGCTATTACAGCCTTATCACCTATTACACCCTTCTCGCTGTCGTACTTCACGGTGTAGAGAGTCTGATCCGTACCTTCAAGGATCTCGCTTACGGTGTACTTAACGCCCGCAGGAAGCTTTGTAGCGGTCCTTGATTCACCGTTCTTCAGCTCGAAGTCAGCGATCCCGGAATTAAACCCGATGTCACCATAGGTTCCGGTTATGGTCATGTCACTTTCAAGTTCAATATGAACCTTGAACTTCTTCTCAAGATCTTCTCCGGTTCCGTTTTCTACGGCCTTCATGACCGTAAGGCTTTCGCCCTCGTCTCTGACGTTTGTGAACTTAGCCTCATTCTTGCCGGTGCTAATGGTTCCCTTGTCGCCGACAGCCTCGGTCTTGAATCCGGCCTTATCCTTATCTGACTCTTTAACCTCATAGCTTACGCCGGTAGGAAGACCAGTGGCTGTCTTTGTTTCCTTATCCTTAAGTGTGATGGTCGCCACACCCTCTTCAAAGGTCATATCACCATAGGTTCCGCCTATAGTCTTATCACTTAAGCTTACTGTAAAGGTGAATTCCTTAGTTTTATCAGAGGCAGTGCTGCTTGTAACCTTCTTGGAAACACTTAAGTCTCCTGTC
>CADBTX010000046.1 GCA_902797705.1 uncultured Lachnospiraceae bacterium
GGTATGTTCCTTTCAGACTTCTTCTTTTTTTGCCAATCCACCGCGACAGTGCTCATTTTGCGTTACTGTCTTATGAACACTGCCGTAAATCCCCCGGTATTCTTATAAAATAATCATCCCGGGACTTCAAGAAATTCCCTATTACGACAGGGACTTTGTATTCCCCGGTTCTTATCATGAGTTGAATTTTTTCATATCCACAAGACCTTCACGCTTTGCGACTATCGCGGTAACAACAGCATCTCCCGTTACATTGGTACATGTCTGCATCATCCCGACAAGAGGATAAAGTCCCATGATAAGGCTTATGGCCTCGGCCGGAACTCCGATCTGGGGGATAAGAAGAGCGATGCACACCAGGTTTCCCCCGGGCACTCCGGGACTCCCCACGGAAAGGACCATGATCGCGATAAATAAAGTCGTCATAACGCTGGGAGTTATGGGAACCTGAAAAATCCTGGCACAGAAAAGTGCTGAGATCAGCAGTGAGATACAGCTGCCGTCCATATTGATGGTAGCACCGAGAGGAAGTGAAAAAGAATAAATCCTCGGCGAGATACCCATCTTTTCACACTGCCTCATGGATGAAGGGAGCGCTGCATTACTTGATGCAAAGGTAAAAGCAGCGATCATTGCCGGATAGTATTTTTCGATGAACCTGTGGGGTGCCAGTCCCGCAAAGATAAGAAGAAGCAGAAGGTACACGACTATCATTATAATATCGGCAAAATAGACAACCGGGGTCCAGACAAATACCTTCAGCAGTGACCCGATGTCCATAGATATCATCATCTTTGCCATTGAGAAGAACACCATGACAGGGATAAATCCCACCATGACCGTAGTGATCTTGGAAATAACCGAATTAAGGACTATCAGACTCTTCTTCATCTCCGGCATTTTTGCGGATACGGACGCTGCGGCAAGACCAAGTATCACCGCCATGAATATGATCTGCAGCATATCGGATTTTTGGAACGGGGTTACTATATCAGTGGGAACTATCCCGACCAATAAATCCTTGATGGATATGGTCACACCCTCGGCTTTTTCAAGCGCTGAGGCTGCAGATTCAGCAGATACCGCTTCTGACAGTTCCGGACTTCCTATGGGGAAAATGGAATAGGTAAGCCAAGCCACACAGATGGCGATCATCGATGTTAAGAGATACATGATCACTATCCTGACGGCGATACGTCCCAGTGCTTTAAGATCAGTAAAATCCGCGATACTTGATGCGATAGAAAAGAAAACCAGCGGAGCCACGACCAGTTTTAAGCAATTGATGAACACAGTGTAAACTGGAGTGAAGAAAAATGTACTGATATCTTTGCCCACAGATGCCGGCAGAAATGTCTGAATGAGTAATCCCGAAAGGATACCCAGAACAAGGGCTGCCAGAGTATACACAATGCTGGAGTAGGGGGATTTCTTTACAGTAATGACTGCTGTCGTCCGCCCTTCCGAATTCTTTATCTGAAGTGTATCGCCAAAGAGCTTGTCATAAAGCTTCTTTATAGCTTCATTTACTTCCTCTTCCTGATCATCATTCTTCAGATCTTCATATATATCCGAAATCTCAAAAGGCTCACATTGTCCCGTTATCCGGATGTTCAGTGTTCCAAACCGCCCCGCAGGCTCGATCGTGATTTTACCGCCTTCCTCCGAGCCGTTTATCATCCTGGCAAGAACCTCTTCAACTGTCAGAAGGGTCTGGGTGATCTGGCGTCTCGCGGTCTTCCTCTCCGTTAAAAGCGACCTTACAAACTCAACCCCGGCTGAAATACTTGTGGTTTTAGCTTCCAGCTCTTTTTTTTCCATATTCAGACCCCACTTTCAGAAACAGATCAGAAAAAAGTATCTACCGAAAATTATTATCTGACGCCATATGATAAACTGTCAACCCGATCCCTTTCCGCCGTCAGGATAAACGCATCAATCTCTTTTGCCCGGCTGTGGCTCCGACACTGGCAAGCATCCGTCTCCTATCCAAAGAGCTTATCTGCCGCCTTTTCCAATTCTCTTCTTTCCACAGTATCATCATATCCGGCCTCCCTGTCATCGATACCTTTTACCGGATCGATGGAAAACAGGCCGTCCCTGTTACAGTAAAAGAAGATCCTTCTGACTCCCCTTTTCCTGAATCGCACTTCCGCGCCGCCTTCCGGGTAGAGCTTCACCAACTGCATATCATCGGACGAAGCTGCAGCCACAAACGAAATGTAATGCTCCTTCGTCATACTGTGGTCGATCCGGACATAATACTCATCCTCTGCACCCTCGATGAACGCCATGTGACGCTCATCTGTCGGTTCGGCATCTAAGGGCATGAGCTGGATGCCGTGACAATGGATAGCCGCCTCGCCCATGCTGTGGATCACGTTCCCGCAGACCGGGCAGACATAAAACTTAGATCGCAGCATATTTGCGGACACATTCGCATTATATATGGTATTGCCTGATATCAGTTCCGTCACCGAAATACTGAAGGCCTCCGCAATAGGCTCCAGCAGAGTGATATCCGGAAGCCCCCTTGAAGTTTCCCATTTTGATACGCTTTTGTCACTTACTCCCAGTTTTTCCGCCAGCTGAAGCTGTGTCATCCTGTTCTTTTCCCGCAGTTCCTTAATAACTGCGCCTGTAACATATTGGTTCATACTATTTCACCTCTTTCCATCGGTATTGTCCCCTCGTGGAGAGATTGTATATCTGTTTTTCCGATAATGGTACCTACGGAGAGTAGAATCGGCAAAA
>CADBTX010000047.1 GCA_902797705.1 uncultured Lachnospiraceae bacterium
AAATCCGGAAACCACAACGATATATCTGCCGTCGGGACTGACGTTGATATCGTAAAGATTTCTTGTCGGAGACCAGGCATATTCCCAGTCGCCTTCATATGCCGGTAATTCAGCTACCGTATCCAGATCCTCCAGGATCGATCCGGTTTTGGAATCCAGAATCGTAACATGATCGCTATGTTTGTACGCAAGAATGCCTCCCTGGTAGCTGAAGCTGAACGTGGAATTATCATGCAGGTGCGCATAAGCTCCCTCGATCTCCAGGCTCCAGACAGGTTCCGTAAACGAATTATCGTATGCATCAACCCTGTTCCCGTATGCAATGTACAGATTATCGCCCTGGTCCAGAGTCATATCCGTTGCGGGCACCCCATCTGCAGGTATAACAGTATAAATGCTGTGATCATTCGTATTCCAGATCGTAACATCTCCCGAGTTATCCATGGCGATCATCTTGGTGTTATCAAAAGTGGCAAAGTGTTCCACAATTTCATATGAAGTCGCATATCGCCAAATGGGTTCCATATCATATGCACCGGGGCCCATATATGATCCCATCGCCCTGGTAAGTGCATACTCAGCCCTGGTTGTTACCGGTCTTTCATTTCCCTCCGAAGGAAGTGCCGCCAGCGCAAGCAGAACGGCACTGACTCTGTCATCATTGTCCATATACTGTCCGGATACCGTAGAAAGATATCTGGACTGGTTGTTGAGTGACTCGATATAGTTCTCCTGGGCGGTCTCGTAATTGGCCTGCGCAAGCTGGTAGTTATCCTGCGCCAGCTGGAGATTTGACTGTGCCAGATCGTAATTCATTCTGATCTGCAGAAGGCTCCATATAAGATATGCCATGATGCAGAGGCCGGCACATGCGGAGGCCGTTCCGATCATCGCATTTCTTCTTCTGATGTACTGTCTTCTCCTCTGTATGAGCTCATCGTATGAGCAGTCGAGCAGCGATGCGGCAAGTCTGGGGAGTTCCACCTTGCGCGCCTTCTTGATGCCCATCCTGTAATCACAGCTCAGGGGCTCTATGAGAATTTCTTTTGTAGAAGTTGTTCCGTCGGGGTTTGTGACTGTGACGGTATCACGGAGCAGAATGTCGGGAATGACATCTCCCGGTTCACCGTCGACAAGAACCGTAAAGATATTCTTCCTGGGATGGTATTTCAGGAAGGTCTCGATCTCCTTCCTTACCCAGATGGACTCACTTGTCCTGGTAGAACATATGACAATAAGGTTATCGGAATTCTTGATAGCCTCATCTATATTATCGTTAAGATCGGATGTGATAGGGAGCTCTTCCTTGTCACGGAAGATCCTTTCAAATCTCCTGATACCCGTTTTCTTCTGGATCTCGGCCGGAATCTTGAATCTCTCCAATGATTTCTGCACTTCCGAAGCTATCTTTATATCTTCGGGAGCATGCCTGTATGAAATGAAAGCATTGTACTTGTTAGCCATATTTTGTCCTCCGGGCAAATGCCGCACATACATAGTTATTATACCACGTTCAGGCCCTGTTTTTTATTACCGGCGGTAATATTTCGGGCAAAAAATATAACTCCCGCAATATGGATTCTGCTTTTTTTGTTATTTACCATTTATACAGACGGCAAATGCAGCCGTCATGTCACCGATCAACCGTTTCTTTATGTGGGGGAATGCTTATGGATTATTTTTACGACGGAATCATCTGTGAAAAATGGCCCGAAAGATCACCGGAAGAAACACTCCGCGGAATCATGGAGTTCAACGAACAGGATTTCTTCATTCGGGGCACCGGAGGATATGAACCGGGTCTTGCAGATCTCAAAAAAGAAATGGGGAAAAACATACAGACACTCAGAAACAATATAAATCACACGCAGGACGAGCTGGGGATGGCTCTGGGAGTTTCCCAGTCGGATATTTCAAGCATTGAAAACGGAAGAAAGATGCTGACAGTCCCCAAGATCCGCAGGCTGAGCGAATATGTTGCCGATCTGGATCTGAACGTTCTCTTCGGAAGAAAGAGCAAGTGCAAAAGACCCACCGATCAGAAATACTTCTTTGTATGTTCAAAGCTGAATACGACCGGCTTCGAATATCTGGACGATCAATTGTCCTTTCTTATGGATATCCCAAGATTCCACATTTAACACAAACATAATAGGAGGCGAATATGAAAACCGAAAGCAGAGACGATCCCCTGCTCTGGATAAACCGGGGCAAGAGGGATTATTGTACGGCAAAAGAAACCCTGTGCGTATCGGGAACCGAGCCGAAAGGCAGGGTGGTCACCGAGATCTCAAAAGTCTCAATGATATGGAAAGGGGTGCTCATCTCGCTGTGTAAGTATGTAAAACAGGGCGAGGAACAATTGCTTATTCCCGTAAACAGGGATGAAACCGCCGGATGGAATGTTCCGCTTGTTTCTGTGTTCAGGGAAGCAATATCCAATACGGCACGGCTCTTTCCGCCGACCATCTACGATATAAAAGCATCCTCTTATATTGACTATTCTCCTGTCACCGGCAGCGGATATGATTACGACAACGGGAAGCCGGTACAGGCAGCCGCAGAACGCACAGACTTCTACGATATCGCACCGGCGGTATCGGGGCCGGGACTCAGGCTCATCATCACCGCATCTCCGCTCGTCGGTGATACTCCGCTTCTGTATCCGAATCTGATGCTGACAGCCGGAAGGGCGATCGATGACGATCCCACCATACTCATCTGTGAACCGGGCAAGTTTTTTGTATTCGATGATCCTGACCGGAAAGCGATCGAGGAGTATATCGTCAGATACAAAAAGCGGTTCGGGCCGGATGCTCAAGACCCACGCATCTACAGATACTTCCGCAGAAATAAGATTCTTCTTAATAACTCGGATATGGAAAACGAAAAAGGCCCCGATCTGCGCAAGGAATCAAAAATCCCCCAAGGCAGCATCGCAAGCGCCTGGGGGCATATGGAAAGCAGAAATGAAATGCTGGAATGGAAAAAGAGGATCGGAAAGACAGGCGAAAGCGTCAAGTAAATGCATCCAGCTGTGATTCGACAAGCCTTCTGTAGTTGCCGTTTTCTATCTTCATCAGTTCATCGTGGGTTCCCTTTTCCTCGATCATGCCGTGGTCTACATACATGATGCAGTCGGCATTTCTGATCGTGGAAAGTCTGTGGGCGATGATGAATGACGTACGGCCCTGCAGCATCCTTGCGAGTCCTTCCTGAAGCAGTATCTCGGTCTCGGTATCGATCGCCGCAGTCGCTTCGTCAAGTATCAGGATCTTGGGATCCGCAAGCACCGCTCTTGCGAAGGAAATAAGCTGCCTCTGGCCTGCGGAAAGTCTCGAGCCTCTTTCGTTGACCTCCGTCTCATATCCCTTCTCGAGTGACATTATGAAATCGTGTGCGCGTACAGTCTTTGCAGCCCTGATGACATCATCGTCCGATGCTTCCTTGTTGCCGTATCTGATATTGTCCATTATCGTTCCCGAGAAGATAAAGGAATCCTGCATCATGACGCCCATCTGTGTTCTGAGCGACTTGATCGTCACATCCTCAATGTTGACACCGTCTATCAGGATCTCTCCGGAAGTAACGTTATAGAATCTGCTTATCAGGTTGACGATGGTGGTCTTGCCCGCGCCGGTGGGGCCGACTATCGCATAGCTCTCTCCGGGGTTGACCTTGAAGGAGACGCCGTGCAATACTTCGACTCCGTCCTCGTATGCAAATCTTACGTCTTTATATTCCACCTCACCCTTGATCGGAGGCATCAGTCCGGCGTTCTCTTTATCCTTGACAAGAACGGGAGCATCGATGGTCTCGAATATCCTCTCAAGATATGAAATGGCGGTCAGGAGCGAATTATAGAA
>CADBTX010000048.1 GCA_902797705.1 uncultured Lachnospiraceae bacterium
GCAGCAGATGAAGCAGCTCCCGCAGCAGACAGCGGCGAGAAGCACTACAAGTTCGGATATACCTGCATGGACGGTACAAATCCCTTCTTCGTTACTATCCAGGACGAGATGAAGTCTCTTATAGAGGCAAAGGGTGACGAGCTTGTTATCACCGATCCCGGTAATGATGTTACTAAGCAGATCTCACAGGTTGAGGATATGCTTTCACAGGATCTTGACGGTCTCTTCATGAACCCTGCAGATGCAGAAGGTATCCTTCCTGCACTTGATGCAGCTAAGGCTGAGGGCGTTCCCATGGTTGGTTTCGATACAGAGGTTGCTGATCTTTCATACCTTGTATCCTACACCGGTTCCGATAACTACAATGCAGGTAAGGTTTGCGGTGAAGACCTTGTTAAGAAGTGCCCTGACGGAGGAGATATCCTTGTTCTTGATTCTCCCACAATGCAGTCTGTAGTAGACAGGACAAACGGATTCCTTGATGCTATCGACGGACACGGCTTCAACATCGTTGGACAGCAGGATGCAAAGGGTAACCTTGAGGTTGCTATGGGCATCGCAGAAGACCTGCTTCAGGCTCATCCCGATGTAGTAGCTATCTTCGGCGGAAACGATCCTACAGCTCTTGGATGCCTTGCAGCAGCTAATGCAGCAGGCGTTAAGGATTGCAAGATCTACGGCGTTGACGGATCTCCTGACATCAAGTCCGAGCTTGCAAGCGGCGACACCCTCATCGAGGGAACAGGAGCTCAGTCTCCCAAGTCCATCGCTGACAAGGCTGTTGAGATCATGTATGATTACATGGAAGGCAAGGAAGTAGAAGACAGATATCCTGTTGAGACTTTCCTTATCACAGCTGAAAATGTTAACGACTACGGCACAGACGGATGGCAGTAAGTCATAGTATTCAATAAGTAACTAAGCGCGGGGCTTTGTCCGATCATGTAAAAGCTCCGCGCTTTTTTAGGAAAAACAGACTAAATTAGTGAAGCGGGTGTTGATGTGAGCGATAAGACTATACTCAGAATGAAGAAGATCACCAAGACCTTCCCGGGCGTAAAAGCCTTAAGCGAGGTGGATTTCGACCTTAAAGAGGGTGAGGTACACGCTCTTCTCGGAGAGAACGGAGCCGGGAAGTCCACACTTATCAAGGTACTTGGCGGAATATATCACGCAGATTCAGGCGAGATAGAGATTGAAGACAAGGCTGTTAAGATTAACAGCGTTCAGGATGCCGAAGCAAACGGTATCGCCATCATTCATCAGGAACTGGTGCTGGTTCCCTACATGTCGGTGGCGGAGAATATCTTCCTTGGCCGTGAGCTTGGAGCAGGCGTCAGTGTAAACTTAAAAGCACAGGAAAAAGAAGCCCAGGCGGTTCTTGACAGACTGGGCATGGATATAGATGCAAGGTCTCTCGTAAAGGATCTTTCCATTGCGAAACAGCAGATGGTTGAGATCACAAAGGCCGTTGCTACCAATTCAAAGATCCTGGTAATGGATGAGCCTACTTCTTCCATAAGTGAAAAGGAGGTTGAGAACCTCTTTAACATAATGAGGGATCTTACAAGCCACGGTGTTGGTATCATCTATATTTCCCATAAAATGAGCGAGCTTTCAGAGATCTGTGACCGTGTTACAGTAATGCGTGACGGCGAATATGTTGGAACAAAGGTTGTGAAGGACACATCCAGGGATGACCTCATCGCAATGATGGTAGGCCGTCAGCTTACCAGCTACTATGAAAGAGATTTTATAGAGCCGGGAGAAGAAGTGCTCCGTGTTGAGAATGTCAATGACGGCAAGAGAGTATTCAATGTTTCCTTTAATCTGAAGAAGGGCGAGATAGTAGGTTTTGCCGGCCTTGTGGGTGCTGGACGGAGCGAGACCATGCAGGCTATCTTCGGTCTTTCAAAGGGCGTTACCGGAGACGTATATATCCACGGTAAAAAAGTGGATATTAAGAGCCCCATAGATGCCATGAACAACGGCCTCGTTATGGTTCCGGAAAGCCGTAAAGAGCAGGGCCTTTATCTTATCCAGGATGTAAAATATAATACAACCATTGAGATACTGGATCAGTTCATAAAGAATTTCAGGGTTGATCATTCCAAGGAAACCGAGGTCACCCAGAAGTATATCGACATGATGTCCACAAAGACTCCGAACCAGCAGCAGGTCATCGGAAATCTGTCCGGAGGAAACCAGCAGAAGGTTTTGATCGGACGCTGGCTTGCCACGGAACCCGATATCCTTATCCTCGATGAGCCCACCAGAGGTATCGATGTAGGCGCCAAGGCTGAGATCTATGCCATCATGAACAACCTTATCAAGCAGGGTGTGTCCATAATAATGATCAGTTCCGAAATGCCTGAGATAATCAATATGTCAGACAGGGTTTATGTCATGGCTGAAGGAAGCATCAAGGGATGTATAGATCATGAGGAAATATCACAGGAAGCTATCATGAAGCTTGCTGCTGTCTAGGATTTTGTCAGTAGGAGGGAAATAGAAATGGACGAAAAGAATAAGAATGTATCGGCGGCACCGAGAAATGCCTTTATGAACTTTATTTTTGAAAATCTCGGTATTCTGGCCGCACTTGTGGTACTGTGTCTGATACTTGGCCTTTTACCTGCCACCAGCCAGTACTTTGTTACCGTAAAGAACCTGTTTAACGTATTGAGGCAGATCTCCACCAACCTGCTCCTGGCCTGCGGAATGACCATGGTCATCATTCTCGGAGGTATCGATCTTTCGGTTGGTTCGGTTATCGCATTGAGCGGCGTACTTGCTGCCGGCGGCGTGGTAAGATATAATCTTCCCATAGTCCCTGCAATGTGCCTCGGACTGCTGGTTGGTATAGTATTCGGTCTCTTTAACGGATTTGTTATCTCAAAGACCACAATACCGCCCTTTATCGTAACCCTTGCAACAATGAATATCGCCAGAGGACTTGCCGGTGTTTATACAGGCGGTTCACCTGTCCGTGTTGTTACAAAGGAATGGCAGTGGATCGGTGCCGGATATGCCTTCGGAGTTCCGGTTCCGGTTATAATCATGATCCTTGTTTTCATCCTCTCGCTCCTTATCATCAACAGGACGAAGATGGGACGTTACATTTATGCAGTTGGCGGAAACAACCTGGCTGCAACCTATTCCGGAATAAATGTTTCAAAGGTTAAATTCTTCGTATATACCTATTCAGGCATCATGGCCGGTCTTGCGGGAATAATCCTTGCTTCCCGTATGTACAGCGGACAGCCTACTGCCGGTGAAGGCGCGGAGATGGACGCCATCGCAGCGGTTGTTGTGGGCGGAACATCCATGTCCGGTGGATCCGGTAAGCTGGGCGGTACATTGATCGGTGCCCTGATCATCGGTATCTTAAATAACGGACTTAACCTGATGAACGTCAATTCTTTCTGGCAGACGGTTGTAAAGGGTGTTGTTATCCTTCTCGCTGTTATGCTTGACTTCTTCAGGACAAGGAAAAAGAGTAAGTAAGGTATTTTGAATGAATAAGAACCATCGTTGGAAGTATATATTATTATTCTTAGTTCTTGTGACGATCTTCGCAGTCGGCCTTAAGCCCACCCGGGCAAAGGCTGACTTCGGGGATTTCTCCGGGGACAGTGACTTCGGAGATTCCTGGGATTCGGGAGACTCGTGGGATTCGGGTGATTCCTGGGACTCAGGTGATTCCTGGGACTTTGGTTCCAACGATAACAGCTATTATGGAGGTTCTTCATCATCATCAGGCGGTCCTTTGGATGTTATGTCCTTTTTGATCGCCGGCGTCATAATAGCCGTTGTGCTTCTCGGCGGATCCCTGGGGAAAAATAAAAACAGGCCCCAGAGGGGACCCAGACCTGCAGGGGCTATGAGGACTTCCCAGTCCGGACTGCAGCCCATGCATGAATTTAAGAAGCTTGATCCCGGCTTTAATGAGTCTGCCCTCAGGGAAAGGCTTTCAAATCTCTATGTTCAGATGCAGGAAGCATGGCATGAAAAGAACATCGAGAGCCTGAAGCCCTACTTTACGGATGCTTTCTATAATCAGAGCGATCACCAGCTGGATATGAAGAGGAAGCAGGGCCAGACACCCTGCACGGAGAGAGTTGCGGTCATGGAGGTCACCTTCCGCGGCTTCTATCAGGCTAACGATATGGATCACCTGGTTGTGACAGTGAGATCCAGGCTTGTGGCCTATACTCTGGATGACGCCACAGGCAATGTGATAAGCGGCGACAGGCAGAGGGAGAAATTCATGGAATACGAGTGGGATATCGTTCGTAAGAGCGGTGTCATCACCGGAAAGACTGACAAGATGCAGAGTCTGTCCTGTCCTCACTGCGGCGCACCCGTCAATATCAATCAGACCGCGAAGTGCCCGTATTGCGGCAGCGTGATCACTGTAGACAATGAAGACTGGGCTCTTAATAACATAAAGGGTATTTCCCAGGTGACAAGGTAAGGCCATGATCGCACTGACACTGCTGTTCATGCTCCTTGGTTTTGACAGGACGGAGTTCTTTCTGAAACCCGCTCTTTCCCGGCCATTCCCGGTCTATCTTTTGATGGGGCTTGTCATCAGCGCTGCAGTCTTTATGCTTCTTCTGTTTTTGGAGAAGAGAAAGTTAAATATGTTTTCAAAGCACGGCCCGGTTTTTTTGGCCGTGCTTTCTGTTCTTCTTTTTATCGCGGAACTTATATTCACTTTTTCCGCCTTCTTTTACTCGGACTGGGATCCTGCAGGGGTGCTGGACTGCGTATACAAGCTTTTACGGATGGATAAGGAAAGCATAAACCTGGATTATTTTTCGGCCCATCCAAATAATCTGATGCTGGTCTTTATCTATCTTAAGACTCTTTTTATCGGCCGTTTATTCGGAACGGAGTCCGTTCTCTGTCTTATGGTGCTCCAGAGCCTTCTCTTTACACTTGGAGGAGTGCTGTTCTGCCTTATCATCCGGGATCTTATCTCTGAAAAAAGCGGACTTGCCGCCTGGTTTATCTATGCCATCTATATCGGCTTTTCTCCCTATATCCTGATAACCTATTCCGACGCCATGGGACTTATCTTCCCCCTTATAATGATAAGGCTCTTTCAGTGCAGGGAAAGACTTAAAAAGATCTATCCCCTGCTCCTCGGTGTTGCTGCGGCTTTCGGTTACGCCGTAAAGCCACAGACCGTGATCGTTTTTATTGCGATATGTATGCTGAGCGCCCTTTATATGATCGTAAAAAGAAAGCCGGAGATAATGGCGGGGATAGTCGTATCCTTAATCTGTACAGGCCTCAGTCTCTTTCTTATTTCCGCTGTTCTCTATCCTTCTCTCGGTCTTTCCCTCGATAAGAAAAAGAGCTTTGGCTTTTCTCATTATCTCATGATGGGGCTTAATCCCGAGACCGACGGGGTGTATTCGGATCCCGATACGGAATTCACAAACGCTGCAGCGGATCCTTCCGAAAGACAGAGGGAAAACTTAAGGGTTGCGGGAGAACGTATAAGAGCCTACGGGATAAAGGGGATGGCTGGACATCTTATGAGAAAACAGCTAATCAATTTTTCTGACGGCACCTTCTCCTGGGGCATAGACGGGAATTTCTTTGCGGGTCCTAAGCTGGGAGACATGCCTGAAGTAAGGGGGGACAGCCCCTTAAGACCCCTTATATTGTCATTTCTTGTGACCGGAGAAAAGAATAACGGTCATTTCAGGGACATCATGCAGATATTCTGGCTCACGGTCCTTTTCTTTGGGGGAGTGGGAGAGTTGTTTTTGCTGAAGCGGATAAAAGAGGGCGGAGCGGTGGATGATCCTTCATTTCAGGTGATGGCCCTTTCGCTGCTCTCCATTCTCGGACTCATGATGTTCGAGCTTCTTTTCGAAGCGAAGGCCAGATATCTCTTCACGTACCTTCCCGTGTTTCTGATCCCGGGAGTATACGGAGCAGTTTCCTTATTCCGTATATTAAGGCGTCGCCTGCCTTCGTAAGAAGGATACCCACAAGCAGGATAAAAGTGAACAGCGGGATAAAGAAGATCATGGATGTGATCCAGGTGAAGGTGAATTTCCGTACCAGGGCCATTATGCCGTAAAGCAGCACGTGGTGGACAAGAAAGATCCCGTAGGAATACTTACTGATAAGGGACAGCACCTTCGCGGGAACGGAAAAGAGAATGAACGCAGGGGTAAGGAAGGTTATCAGCATGTAGAAGAGTACCGCAAGTATGGTACAGCTTTCCTGCTTATTAAGAGGCAGCTCGATAAGGAAAAAGGGAAGTATCAGAAGCACTGTGGGTACCGCAGCCATCAGGGAGCCCTTAAGGTCAAGCTTTTTTGCAAAGGGAAGAAACAGGGTCACCAGTATAAAGCCTGTCCAGAAATTCATTATACAGGTCCAGAGGCACATGTTGTCGCTTATGACTATGTGGCTGTTATAGTATTTTATAAACACGATAAAGATATTGCTGTCCGGGGCGCTGGAAAAATAGTGGCGCCGGAGATTAAATAAAAAGATAAAGGTGATAAGAACGGTGGAAGGTATCTTCGCCTTATTCCAGAGGAAAAGGAGCAGGGGATAGAGGAGATAGAGGAGGATTATCCCTCCCAGGAACCATTCCCCGAGATTATAGTAATTCATGCCGAGGTGGAGGAAATAGCCGTCCATTCCTATGGCGGATAAAAGGAAATTCCTTCTGGGACCGCCCCAGAACCAGGAGCCCACCCTGAGGGAATTGATGATGTACATAACGGTCCAGGCAATGTAAAACATGGGGAAGATGGAGAGCCAGCGCTTCTTAAAGAAGTCAAGAACCTCCTTCAAACTGCCTAAGCTCCTGTGGTTATAGAGAAGAGCCGCTCCGCTCAGCATAAAGAAAATATCCACGAAGATCCCTCCGGCATCCCCGTTCTTAAATCCCAGGAATTCCGGACCGCTTTCGTGGATCGCATATTCGTAAAATGTGTAGCTGTAATGGCTTAAGACAATGGCTATAGCGCTTATGGCGCGGATGATATCAAAGCTTTCTTCGTGTTTCTTCTTCATGAACATAGATTTTATATTTCCCGGAGATAAAATACAAGGGGGAAGGAAGCCGTAAGTATTTGATTTTGTACTTGTGTTTTTTTTATCAATCATTTACAATATAGTTTGCGTGTTGAAACGGAGACGGAGTGTCTCCTTTTTATACAAGGTTTGCCGGAGATCCGGCATAAATCATTTTTTAAGATCAGGAGGATTTAATAATGGCAGTAAGAGTTGCAATCAATGGATTTGGTCGTATCGGTCGTCTCGCATTCAGGCAGATGTTCCAGGCTGAGGGTTATGAGGTAGTTGCTATAAACGATCTTACTTCTCCCAAGATGCTTGCTCACCTCTTA